>NZ_KV821331.1:16303-16695 GCF_001815635.1 Corynebacterium sp. HMSC075D04 | reverse complement strand
CCTCAAAGCCCGCGGACTTCGTGGTGTCTTCCTTATCACCAGTGATGCCCATGAGGGCATCCAAGTGTTGCCCGATGCATCCTGGCAGCGGTGCCGGACTCATTTCGCGAAGAACCTCTACGAAAAAGTCCCGAAAACCCAGTGGCCGATGGTCTTAAGCGATGTTCCAGACAATCTTCCAACAACCCGACGCCCAATCCACCTGGGCACAAGCCCGCGAAGTCGTCGACCTGTTAGACCCAAAGTTCCCCCAGGTAGCGGCATATTTAGAGGAATCACTCGATGAGGTGCTGGCGTTTACCGCAGCACCGAAACCAGTCTGGACGAAAGTGTGGTCCAACAACCCCCACCGAGCGGCTAAACCGGGAGTTCCGCCGGCGCACCGACGTCGT
>NZ_KV821331.1:0-16203 GCF_001815635.1 Corynebacterium sp. HMSC075D04 | reverse complement strand
CACAAACGGCTACACCACTTCACGGGACTTGACCGAGCGCGAAGCGCCCGCAGCTGAAATTGTTAGCTACGAGATCGCTTACCGCATGGAAAAGGTCTATGGGTGGCTCCTCGACCCAAACGGACACCAAGTAGGACATGTTCCTCTGGAGTTGGCCTAGTCAGTTTTCTTTTCAGAAGATATCGGCCCCGTCCTTGCCCCTCAGTAGTGCTCCACCGCGTACATCACGACGCCTTGGTACAGATCACCGTCCACTGGCAGCGAGTGTCCGACGAACTGTGAGCGAACCACCTCGAACACGTTGGAGGTTCCACGGTTCGAAAGTGCGTCATCGAGTGAGCGGGCGAGTTCTTCCTCAACAGTAGAAGCACCAGCGTGCATGAGCATTACATCGAGAAGGTCCTGGATACGACGTTCAACCGGCGACTCGTCCTGGGGTTCTTCCGCACCACCGATGAGCGCGTCGTCCGGCACTGCGATCCCGCGCGCCTTGTCCTCCATCGCAGCAACGGCAAGACGAGACATTGCTGCGGTGAGAACGTTCAGCGCGTCTTCGCCACCGAGCATGAGGTTAGTGAACTGCTCGTGCTCAGCATCGGCACCCAAGATTGCGGAAAGCACTTTGTCGCGAAGTTTCGGTGACTTTGCCAACGCCTCCTGCGGGTTCTTGGTGGCAAGGGCTTCCACTTCTTCGTCGTTAGCCAACGCCTCCCACACGGCATGAACCATGCGGGTATTCGCCGAGTTGGACATGTCGATGCCTGCAGCGGAGAACAGCTCGTTGACCTGCTCCACTGCTTCGCGGAATGCACCTTGCAGTGGATCCCCTGCCCCACCGGTAGAGACACGTCCATCAAACCCTGGAACAGGGAGAGGTGCCCGCGAATCCTCGATGTTGAGTTTCAGCTCAACGCCTGTTTCAACGTCACCCATGACCGCGGTCTTCACTACCTCGACGCCGGTGACGTAGTCCTCCTCGCGTGCTTTCTTGCCAAGCTTGAGGTTGCGCGCGAGCAGGTCGGCGAAGATCGCACGCTTGTGCAGAGTGATGTCTTGGAAGTCGATGAACTGGCTCAAGAAGTCCCACGCGTGAACGTACTTCACCAGGTTCGCACGGAAATCTGTGGCCACTGCTTCGTTGTCTTTGTCCCTGGAGATCAAAGCACCTCCGTAGAACTCGGTCCACCGGGTAATGATTGGATCGATCCCGATTCGGATCAGGCTGTCTTTCTTTTTTACGTCAATGTCCCGGTCCATCACCGTGTCGGCGATCGCTTCCATCTCCTCGACGTCGTAGAACTGGGAGGTGTCCAGTACGCGAGCAAGATCTGCAAGTACGTCGGGGTCTACCTCGGTGTCAATAGACGCCTGCGAGTAGTACGGCTGGAATGAGTGAAGAATCGTTTCGGGGTCATTGACGAAGTCGACGACGAAGGTCTTGGTCTTATTCTTCGACGGCATCGTCCTGTTCAGACGCGAGAGCGTCTGCACCGCCATCACGCCGGACAGAGGCTTATCCACGTACATCGCTGACAGGCGAGGTTCATCAAAGCCGGTCTGATACTTGTTGGCCACGATGAGGAACTTGTACGCAGCACCGTCGAACATTTTCGTCGTTTCCATGCGACGCTGGCCCTCAGGTGCGTTCTCGTTGTTGAGGGAGGATTCCGTAACGATCTCCTCGATGTCCTCATCCTTGGACACGTCGAGCGAACCAGAGAACGCCACCAGTGCTTCGAGCCCGTGGTACTTCGGGTTGGACTTGATCACGTCCTGAACCGCCCGGAACCAGGTGTATGCGCTCATGCGGTCGTCGCAAACGACCATTGCTTTCGCGGTCGATCCGAGCAGGAAACGCACGTTGTTGTTGAAGTGCTCAACGGCCACTTCTGCCTTGGAGTGAATCGTCTTCTCGTGGGACCGAACGAAGTGCTTGAGTGCGGATTTTGCCTCGCCAAGAATGACGTCGTCTTCGCGGCCAAGTTGATCTTCGATCTTGGCGTAGAGCGACAGTGAGATGTAGTTCTGGAGCACGTCCAGGATGAAGTTCTCATCGATTGCCTGCGCCATGGAGTACAGGTCAAATGCCACGTACTTCTCTGGGTTGTCCGGGGACGGCTCGCCAAACACAGCAAGAGTCTTTGCCTTGGGCGTTGCGGTCAGCGCAACGAGGGTGACGTTCGACGAGCGGGCGACTGCCGAATCTCGCTGCTGCTGCAGACGGTCCTTTTCGGCACGCGTGAGCCCGCCAGATTGAGTCGAACCGGCAGGCTCGCTGAGCGCTGCCCCACCATCGAGCATCTCTTCGTCTTCAATATCCGCAGCCGCTCGCGTTGCCGCTTCCGCAAGCTCGTCGGGAGTATCCGACAATGTCTCGAGCAGCGTGCGCGATGCCTTGCCGTGTTGGGACGAGTGCGCTTCGTCGATAATCACGAGCCAGCGGCGGTTCCGCAGTTTCGGCGAACGGTCAATCGTTTGCGCCAGTGCCGGGAAGGTCTGCAGCGTACAGGACAAAATGCGCTTGCCCTGGGTGAGATAGTGGTTGAGTTTCTCGGACTTGGACGTGTCATCGCTAGTGATGTTGATGACCATGCCTTCAGAAGCCTGCAGCAGCGAGAGTCCATCCGCGACGTTCTTATCCAGCACGGTGCGATCCGTAACGACGATTACGCAATCGAAAAGTTTCGTACCGTCTTCATGGATCATCTTGTTGGCACGGTGCGCCAACCACGCAATCGTTTTCGTCTTGCCGGAACCCGCAGAGTGCTGGATCAAGTACCGCCGACCGGTGCCGTTGGTTGCAACATCGCTGGTGACGCGTTCAACAGAGCGCAATTGGTGGAAGCGCGGGAAGATCAGACGCCCCTCGTTGCCCTTCGTAGACGGCTCCCACAGTGCGTAATCCTTCAGGATGCGCAGCAGCAGATCTGGTGAGCACACCCAGTCCCACAGGTAGGAAACGTTGTACCCGTTGGGGTTGTCTGGGTTGCCAGCGCGGCCTTCCTCGGTTCCCTGGTTGAACGGAAGGAAGACAGTATCGGTGCCGTTGAGTTCCGTGGTCATCATGACTTCACGCGAGGACACCGCGAAGTGGACGAGACAGCGGCCGGGGTTGAGCAGCGGGCGGCTGGAGCGATTCGGCTTGCGGTCGTGCTTGTACTGCTTGACAGCATCGTCAATAGACTGCGTGTTGTCAGTCTTGAGTTCCATGGTGATGACGGGAATGCCGTTGACCAGCAGCACAAGGTCAATCTCGCCTAGGCCACCTTTTTCAAAGTGGACTTGCTGCAGCACGCGTAGGCGGTTTTCCTTCGCCTTGTCGATCACATCCGTCTTCGCCGAGTCATACGGGTAGAAGCCCGCCATGTCCGGGAAGTTCACGGTGCCAAGGTCTGTCTGTGTAAACGAGAACCCATCTCGCAACGTGCCCAGTAGTCCGCCGTTGACTTTCTTGGTGATGCCATCAAGAATCGGCGTGTAGTCGAGTTCCTTGGTCAGACGCTTCAGCAGCCGGTGCTCGCGAGACTTTCGCTCTGTATCGTTCGCAGACTCAGGAATCGCCCGCTCGTATTGCTCCGGATACTGGGACTTTAGCCAGTGGAGTACGTCCTCCGGGAAGAGTCCAAGTTCGGGGTCGAAGCCCTTGTCGTTGGCGCCCTCGTTCCAGATCCAACCTTGGCTGTTGAGAGAACGGCAGATGGTCAGTTCCATCGCTTCTTCAAGAATCGGGTTCACCATGATTAGACCTCTTTCCGCCCCGTTACGACTTCAGTGATCAGCGCAGTTTTGCGTGCTTTGAGGTTTTCGATGAGTTTGGTGGATTCCTCGATGAGGAAACTGGTATTTTCGAATTCACTGTCCAAACGATCCACGACTCGCTGTGCTTCGCTCTCGCTAAGCAACGGAACAGAAAAACTACCGACCTGATCAGCGCTTAAATGGGGCACGCTGATACCAGTAAAATCTGGTGTGATGTGATCTATGAAACGGGATGAACTTAGAGCATACGTGAACAAGCGGGTATAAGCGTCTGTACGCCCCTCAATCTTTAAAACTCGTTGCACGAGGTAACTTCCCTCAAATTCCTGCGGGATAGTAGCGACACGCACACCTGACTTGATGAATGGTCGATCCATCCCTAGTACGACATCACCTTCCCGAAGAACGAAACGCTCAGGAACTTCTATCGACCCATCGAAATACAGTGAGTCTGTTGGATCGATAATGCCAGGCTTGAGGTTCACACCTCGAAAAAGGAAAGTGCAATTCGGATCATCAGTGAACGACGTCGAGGGAAAAGCAAATCCTGGGACGAAGTCGGCTAAAAATTTTAGTGCAAGTCTAGGCACATTCTGATCAAAAATGCTGTCAATCAAGAGACGCTTTCTAACACCGAGTGAATTGACTAGTCCCTCAAACTCTTCGATCAGCGCGTCTATCTCGCTAATCTCCTTATCGAGATAGTCAGCGATACGGCGCTGGGTTTCGAGGTCAGGGAGGGGAATCATTAAGTTACTGATCGACGACTGGGTTAAAAAAGTTTGGTTGGTGCTTCCTGCGCTAAAATCCTCAAGTTCTTTTCTCTTGGTTTGTAGAATCCAACTCGCAAAAATCGGGTCGATTCGATCTGGGTCAAGGCGCACTAGCGCGATGTGACTATCGCATACAACCGGGGTGGAAGATCCCCTAAAAACTGCAGAGCGACCAATAGTTCCCGAGCCGAGAGCATTAATGAGTAGATCTCCAGGCTTTAAGTACATATCGTTAGAGACAGGAGTAGTTGTCGCGCTATGGAACCTAGCAAATTTGGGATCGATTAAGTTCCCGTCTCTCACACACTTCTGATTTAGAACCACCTGTTCATTCTCATCATCGGTTTACACGGGAGTAATGCCCCTGCCAATGTAGACGGCAAACAATCCCAGTTTAGTTTGTGGGAACTCAGTCATCGGAACGCACCTCCCCGAACATGGCATAGATGCGATCCAGGGAGCCAGCGATATCCGCATCCAACTCTTCCAAGGATCGGGACTCTTCCGGCTTGTAGAACAGGCGCGTCAACGGCAACTCCGTTCCCACCTTTGCCAAAGATTCGTCCCACTGCATATCCGGGACGAATGGGAGCACTTCGCGCTCCATGTGCTCGGACACGTCCTCTAAGTAAGGCACGCGCTCGATCACCTTGGAGGAAGCATCTACAACCGGGTTTCCCTTCTCGTCGAGGGAAGCGGGAGCATTCTCATCTTCCACAGCGAGTGCTTTCATAATGTGGCGAAGCAACGGCGCACTCATCTTCACACCATGCGTCTTGGCGGAATCTTTCAGCGCCTTCGGGAGGTTGTTGTACTCACACTCTTCCATTTCGCGGATGACGGCTTCATGTTCTGGGAATGCAGACTTGTGCTTCATCGCTTCTGCCACGGTTTCATCGGTGATGCTCACCGCATAGTGCGCCAACTTGAACATCGGCACATCGCGGTAAGTAAGTTCGTCAGCTGTCACGATGATGGAGCGCTCGCTCTCCTCGAAGTCCTTGTAGGTCTTCGTGATCTCGCGGATGTTGTCGTCCGTGAACTCGACGCGTTTATTACCCATCGATTTATGCATGGGAGCACACATCTCGGTCGCGTCGATGAACTGGATCTTGCCTCGGCGACGCGGTTCCTTGTTCCTGTCAAGAATCCAGATGTAGGTAGCAATGCCAGTGTTGTAGAACATGTCATTCGGCAGCGCGATGATCGCGTCCAGCACTTCAACGCCGCCTTGTGCACCGATCAAGTACTTGCGGATGCTGTCCGGACCGCTTTCCGCATCTCCGGTAAACAGTGGCGAGCCGTTAGTAACTACGGCGGCGCGTCCACCCTTCGTTGCCCCATCAGCGGCAGCGAGTTTGTGGGCGATGTGCATCAAGAACAGCATCTGTCCGTCGCTAACTGCGGGTAGCCCCTCCGCGAAACGTGGATCGCCCTGCTCCTGGAGCGCTTTGACGTCTTTCTGGAACGCCTTCCAGGAAGAGCCGTACGGCGGGTTCGCCATGATGTAGTCAAAGGTTTCATCGGCGAACTGATCGTTGGTCAGAGAGTTGCCAAACTTCAACACTTCTGGATTCTTGAACCCCTGCATGAGCAGGTCAGACTTGCCCATAGCGAAGGAAGATTCCTTGAGCTCTTGTCCTGCAATGACGATCTCAATACCTGGGTTGATTGCGCGCAGCGCGTCACGCGCAGCGATGAGCATGCCGCAGGTACCAGCAGTGGGGTCATAGACGGAACGGATAATGCCGTCTTCTTCCAGTTCCGCGTCATCCGAGGTGAACAGGATGGACGTCATCAGGCGAATCGCATCGCGCGGGGTATAGAACTCACCGGCGTCTTTCGCCTTTCGGGCAAACGAGCGATACATCAGGTTCTCGAAGATGTCGCCCATCGTCTGGTCTTGAAGCGCCTCGTCGGACATGTCGATGGACGCAAAGTGGTTCACCACATTCCAGAGTTGGTTATTACGGTCGAGGAAGTCGATGAGTTTCTCAAACTCGAACGCTTTCCAGATCTCTTGGATATTTGCAGAGAACGCCCTGAGGTACTGCTCCAGTCCTTCCTTCAACGTGTCGTCGGAAGTAGCCAGGCGCTCGAGAGACAACTCCGAGGTGTTCCAAAAGCGAAGCTTGAACATGCTCTCGATCATGAGGTTCACGATCGAAGGGTCTGTTCCCTTCACGTTCTCCCGGTGAACAAGATCCAAAACGTCTTTCTTCGTCGATTCCAGTCGCCCCTCGAGACGGCGCAGCACCGTGAACGGAATGATGTAGTCACCGTAATTCTCGGCCGGGACAATCAGCCGCAGGTAATCATCTGCGGTCTGCCAAATGACAGCATTGAGGCTGTTGACCTTGGCAGTTTGCTTCGGCGTGATCGAATCGAGGATCTCTGAGGTGTCAGTCATCGTTGCTTCCTTATGAATCTGTAGACGCCTGATTGTCCCACAGGAATCACTCATTTTCAGGCAACAAATATTGGTGTTTCACCGCACGAGCGGGAGGTTTGCAGCGCAGTACCGCTAGCCAAACAAACCCCTGCACGCTCCCCCGTTGTACGCGTGAACACATTTCTCTTTACCTTCCTGCAAATCACAAATTAAGGCAGGCTTTGACTAGGCACGGGTAGTCGTCCTTCACGTGGCGTACGGGGATAAACCACAAAGCAAGAAGCGCAAGTGCGGCGATCACCCCTGCTGGAACGGAGTAGAACACGAGCCATCCGCCCACCCCAAACAGAATCCGCCCTACTGCAAAGAACGCCGCCCCTAACAGGCTCAGGATAAGCGCCGCGACGGAGTTGATACGGACATTCCGGCAGTTCATGCACCACATCATACGGCGGAAGCCATGGGCTGTATCTCAATCAGCCAAAGTGACGAGGCAGCGAATGAGGCGCCTTAGAGCAGCACAACGATGACCACCAGCACTGTGATGGCAGCGTCCAGAAGTCCGACGATCTTCGGCGTCCATGGCTTCTCACGACGTGCGCCGGTGATCGGCATCAGCGTCGCCCGCGCGAGCAACACGACGGCCACGACGATGATCGCTGGGTGGAAAGGATGCCCGCCGGTTACGAGCACGGCGACGACGGCAGCGACAAGCACGACGACGTGATAGCTCACCGACCCGATGAACCAGGGCCTGGAGCCGCGTTCACGGATGAGCGTCTTCACGTAGGGCACAGTGCCGACGAAGTACGCCAGGTACACGGCAAATGCGGCCCACGCCTCCACATCCAGGCCTCCCCCGGCCCAGGCGGCCACCGGCAGGATGAGGCAGGCTGCTACGACAGTGGAAACACCCGACAACAGCGACCTCGGACGCCGCTTCCATGCCTCGAATACGGCTATGGCCACCAACGGTGCGAACGCCGGGACCCACATGAGAAGCCGCCAGTCGAAGATCAGCGTTGTCACACCCGCGACCGCCGCGAGCGACCCGTAGACCAAGACCGGGGGCCGGTTGCGTTCACGGAAGCGCGAACGGATCCAGACGCTGCCGGCGAAAAAGGTGAAATAGCCGAGCCACCAGGTCAGCAACAGAGGAATCGCAGTCCACGACGGCGCCAGAATGACGCCGGTGATAGCGGGGACAGTGACCATAAACCAGGCGCCGTGTTGGTCGGGCACCCAACCGGGTGAGCGTCGGCGTGTGCGGGGGTTGCGCGACACGCTACGCTGCGCCTGGCTCTTCGACATGTTTTCACCCTACTGATGCGAATCTGTGATGGGCAATTGGCGTGGTCTTTTCCGTCGATTCGAAGCACCCGGCACCGTCGCGCGCTTCAGGCCATTCGCGTCCTAAAAACCACAAAGCCCCGACCCAAAGTGGATGAGACGAGGTGGCAGGCCTAGCGTTAGTCCTATGACGTTGCCAAAGTTCGGTCCCGCTTGGGCCGGCGCTTTAATGGGAACCTCGATTGCGTCGAGTTTGACTGAGTTACATGGATTTCATGTAGCCCAGGTAGTTTTTGCGCTCATCGCGGCGGGGCTCCTTGTTGTGTTCACGGTCGGCGTGCGCAATGAGCCGCCGCGGCGCCAGAACATGGCGGCGTGAGGCATGTACGCGATGGGGCTGCTCGCGTGCGGCTCGGCGTGGACGGCACTCACGGGCAACGATGCGTTCCAGCTGATCAGCTGGTGGATCGGCGCGCCACTGGCCATCATCGTGTGCTTGTGGCAACTCTGGGGTTTGTGGAAGCAGTCCGCTCACTACACCGAGCCTGCGTTCCCGTGGGGCTTGGCGCTGGTGTCCCCGATGGTCGCCGCGACATCCGCCGGGCAGCTGGCCACCCATCACGGCGAGTTTTATCACTACGCGGGTGAGCTGTGCTTCTTCCTCACGTTCTTCACCGCGATCCCGCTCTTCCTCTACTGCTACTGATCCCGCACGCGCCCACGTGGCGCAGCCGCGGGTACAGCGTGGATTCCCCTCGGTGTTGTCGGCCAGTCGACGGCAGCATCGACATTGCTTTTCGACACTCACCTGTACGGCCTCATCATGTTCACCCTCGCCGTACCGTGTGTCCTCTATGCCATGTACTGCTTCTACGAGGCTGTCCTCCACTGGGCGCCCTACGGCCCTGGTTGGTGGGGCTCTACCTTCCCCGTGGGCACTCTGTGCTTGGGTGCTTGGGACGAAGGCTGGCACGCACTTTCCTTGGCGCTCCTCGTGCTCTTGCTCCTCCACTGGGGTGTCTGCGCGGTGCGCTTTGGCTCCTGGGAACTAAGCCAATCTGGTGCGAGATGAACTAGCTATCCGCGCTTCTCCGATGCCGTCGTCGTGGTGGTCCACGACTCGGCATAGCGGCCGCCCTTCGCCAGCAATTCATCGTGCGTGCCCCGTTCTGCGACCGTCCCGTCCTCCGAAAGCACGACGATGAGGTCGGCATCGCGGATGGTGTGCAGGCGATGGGCGACGACGATCACAGTGTGATCGCCGCGCAACGCCTCAATCGTGCCGACGATCGCCCGCTCAGTGGCCGCATCCAGCGAGGACGTCGGCTCGTCGAGAAGCACCACCGGGGAATCCTTCAGAAGCGCCCGGGCGATGGCGAGGCGCTGCCGCTCACCTCCCGACAGCAGCGTCCCCTCTTCCCCCACTGGGGTATCCCACCCGGAAGGCAGCAGCTCCACGATGCGGTCCACCCCGGAACGCCGGGCGGCCTCGCGCAAGCGGTCCCCGTCACCGGGCCTGGAACCGAATCCGGGGTCGGCGAAGACCACGTTGTCCCGCACGGACGCGTCGAAAAGGAACGTCTCCTGGAACACCGGGGTCACCAGCGAGTTCACGCCGTCGGTGCCGATCCGAGGCAAGGGCACCCCGCCGATGAGGATCTCCCCCGAGTCCGGATCGTGAAAACGCGACAGCAGCCGCATGACCGTCGTCTTGCCCGACCCCGACGGTCCCACTACGGCAACCAGCGCTCCCTGAGGTGCACGGAAGCTGACGTCGTCGAGAACCTTCTTATCTCCGTACCCGAAGCTCACACCGCGGAACTCCACGTCATGCCCGTCGGGCAGCTCCGGTGCGGCAGGTTCAGGAAGGGCGGGGATTGCCCGCAGGTCACGCAACGCAGCCAACGTGTTGCGGCCCGCACCGAAACCGCCGGACAACGCTCCCGCCGTGGTGATCGGTCCGGTGAACTGGACGAGCACGATGAGCATCGGCGCCAAATGCGCCGGCGCCATCCCGCCCGTCGCGGCGACTGCCACGGCGACGATCACCGCCGCCGTGAACACCGCATGGACGACCGAACCCAACCGTCCGATGGCCGCCCCCTGCGTCGACGTCGCCTTCGCGAACGCATCGTGCTGGGCCTGGATAGCCTCATCCACCATCGCGTCCGCCGCCGAACCGTCGCCCGCGGCGCGAATCGCCTGCTGGCCGCGGGTGAACTCGATCAGCCTGCTGGAGACGGCAGCGACGGCCTCAGCATGCGCTTCGTCCGACTCCCCGCCGACCCGGCCAATGGCCCGGTAGGCGAAGAAGAGCACCGGCGCCGACGCGACAAGAACCAAACCGACGCGCCAATCCACCGCCAGAATTCCGAAGGCGATGACGGTCGGCGTAACCACCGCGGCGATGACGGGCCGCAGGATCACGTGCGGCACGGACGCCGCGAACGCGATACCCGACGACGCCATCTCCGAAAAGCGGCCGGCCGTGGACTTGGTGACGTACCCGAGTGGCAACGTCAGCACGCGTTCGCCCAGGGAACGCAGCAGGGACGAAAGCACCGCTGCGGAATTCGCCCTGCCAACTGTCCCCGCGGCGAGGGACAGCACCGCATGGGCGGCCGCGAGGCCGGCGATGACGCCGGTGAAACGCCACGCCGTCGCATCATCTCCCTCGGCCAGAGCCGACAGCAGCGGCAGCAGCGCGACGAACGCCGCTCCCTGGGCCAGCGCGGCAAGCGTGGCCAACGCAATGAGCCACACCAGCGTCATTCTCGAGCGCCGATCCGTCATCGACCACAAGTCTCGAATCATCGGTTCCCCACCTTTTCATCGTCTGATTCAGTACCCCGCGGGGCGGATGGTTCGTCGTCGAGCGTGAACGCGCGCCACAAATCCCGGTAGCGGCCACCGCGCGCAAGCAACTCGTCGTGGGTACCCGCCTCCGCGACCGCTCCCCCATCGAGAACGAGGATGCGGTCGGCGTTGCGGATCGTGCTCAACCTGTGCGCGATCACAATCACCGTCCGCGAACGGGCCAAACGCTCGATTGCGGACTGGATGAGGGCCTCGGAAGCCGGATCCGCGTAAGCGGTTGCCTCGTCGAAGATGAGCACCGGCGCGTCCGTGACGATCGACCTCGCGATGGCTACGCGCTGCGCCTCACCACCGGAAAAGGTCACGTCGACGTTGACCACCGAATCCAGGCGCTTCGGCAGCGCCGCGATGACCGCATCGAGGTTCGCGAGCTTCGCGGCCGCCATGATTTCGTCGTCGGTGGCGTCTCTCCTGGCCAGCCGGATGTTCTCCCGCAACGGCAGCGTGAACAACTGCGGATCTTGGAACACCACCGACACCGAGCGGTGCACGTCGCGCACGGCGATGTCGCGAAGATCGACGCCGCCCAGCAGCACCGAGCCTTCAGCAGGGTCGTGGAAACGCGCCAACAGCCGGGCGACGGTGGACTTTCCGGAACCGGAGGACCCCACCAGCGCAGTGAGGGTCCCTGGTTCGAACGTCGCGGACATCCCGTCGAGGACCCGCGGCCCATCGCCGTAGGAGAAGACCAGGTTCCGGACCTCGAGCGCGCCTCCGCGCGCGGGCACCGGATCGGCGGGCTCGGCGATCGGCGGCGTGCTCAGTACCTCCGCGATGGACTTCAGGGCAGCGATCCCCGCGATGATGGGTTCGGAGTTCATGGCCACCCGCACGATCGCCGCGGAGAGTCCAAGGCTGAGAACCAGCCCGGCGACGAGACCCTCCGGTATGCCGCCCGCGGCGTCCCTCAGAGCGAGGCCGGCCCCGCACACCACTGCGAGAACTGTGGTCGGGGACGTCACCACGTCGATGAGCCCGAGATAGATGTTCGACTGCCGGGACCAGGCGGACCACGCGCGGACGAACGACAACGCCGCGGCATCGTAGCGACCCGCGCCCTGGTTAGCGCGCCCGAAGGACTTCATCACCGGGATACCGCGCACCAGCTCGATGACCGCGGCCGTCACTCCTTCGGAGGCTCGCTCGTAGTCGCGCTGAAGAGCGGCTCCGCGCGAAATCATCACGCCCATCAGGGCGAAGGTGACCAGCACCGGGACGACCGCCACCACCGCGATCCGCCAATCCACCACGACGAGCGCGATGAGGGAAAGCAGGGGAACCAGCACCGCCACCACGGTCTCACCGACGGTGTGGCCCATGAGCTGGTGGACAGCCGCGACGTCCTTCTCAACCGACTCGATGATTCCCGACGAGCGCCGGGCGTCCAGCCAGCCCAGCGGTAACTTCCGGATTTGGGCGACCAGCCGGCGCCGGAGGTGGAGCTGCAGGTCGTTATCCGCCCGGTGCGAGAGCATGCCGGCGGCGCCGTCTGCGGCCATGCGCACCGTTGCGGCGACGACGATGACAGCCACGGCCAACCACGTCCGATGCTCCGGGGCCTCCGGGTACGTCATCGCGATGTCGATGATGCCGACCAGCGAAGCGACGGTAGCCACCGACGACAGGACAGATAACGCGACCACCGCCCGCATCCGGGTCCGAATCGGGGCGAGCAGCGACCACGGGCCTACGGTCCCGTCCACAGCGCTCACTTGCCCGCCTCCCCGATCGCGCTTTTCTTCGTGAGAGTGCGGAAGTACACCATGCCGACGTGTGAGGCTCCGCCCAGCTTCAACCCGTTGGCTTCGGCGAGGTCCTCGACCTCGCTGCCCGGCGACCCTGCCGAGCGGCGCGAGGACGTCGGCGACGTGGAATTCCGTCCGGCCCCGAGCCCTTCGACGGCGGCGTCCATCGGTTCACGCGCATAGCGGCTGAGGAACCTCGGCTGGACCTTGTCCTCGTAGGCCGCGAGGAGTCTGAGGTTGTTCTGGACGATCTGGGCAATCGACTTCATCTGGTTCTGTCTCCGGGTGTGTGGGCCGCGTCCACGCGGCGGTTTCAGGTTAGGTGATCGGGTTCGCGGGCCGTCGTCGGCGGTGCCGCCCCCTCTCGGCCGACTCGTCGACTCATTGGTCGCTGTGGTGGGTTCATCAGTCACAAGCGGCACTGTGTTGCCCTCTCAGAAGATAATAACCATTATTACGTTAGGTTAGCCTAACCTCGCATGCGACTCAAGCCCCGTCTCGTGCGTTTGATAGACATTGCTGAAACCGAGATCGCGCAAAACCAGCACACCATTGAGTGACGCGTGGACGAAGACTCAGGATGGGCGCAAGAATCCGCAGGCGTTTTTAACAATCTTCTCGGTGAATCAGCCTGTAAATCCGGGGAATCCCCGTACTCAGGGGACGATCACTACCCCGCTGGAGTGGGAGCAGAAGGCTTCTCCGGATAAGCGCTCTGGTAATGGCCCGAAACCGAAGGTGCGGGCGTGTCCCAAAATGGCACGGCTATGGATCCGGCGCTCGGTCAAGGGGTTCCAGCGCCCTTTCACCGCCATCGACCATAAAGAAGCCAGCTAGGGAGAGAAACACCATGACCGCGATGAAGGCCCAGGATTCGCGCCATCCGAAGGCTTTGTATTGCCTTGTCTCTGGGCCTGTCTCTGGGCCTGTCTCCGGGCTTTCCGTCACACTGCTCATCCTCTTGCAACAGCACATCCCCCCTCGCTCATGATCAGAAACAGCCTATAGTTGACGTGTCACAAACTTTTCACGCGATAAGGGAGGACACGATGACTACAGACGCACAGAAGGACTGGGCAGGCGATGCCCAGAACGCCTCAACAGACGGCGAGTTCAAGCGGGATACGAACTATATCGGTGACCGCATTGTGTCGTCGATAAGCAATGAAGCTTCGCACTGGCCCGTGCAGCCGCACCGCTACCGTCTCATCGCCGCACGTGCCTGCCCATGGGCGCATCGCGCTGTCATCGTGCGGCGCCTGATGGGGCTGGAAGATGTGATCTCCTTGGGCCTGGCTGGCCCGACTCACGACAAGCGCTCCTGGACCTTCGACTTGGATCCGGGCGGCGTGGACCCCGTGCTACAGATCCCCCGCCTGCAGGATGCATACTTCGCACGCTTTCCCGACTACCCGCGCGGCATCACCGTGCCGACAATCGTGGAAGAAGCAAGCGGCAAGGTGGTGACGAACGATTACAACTCCATGGTCCGCGACTTCCAAACCGAGTGGACCGCCTACCACCGCCCCGGCGCCCCGAACCTGCTGCCACCGGAAGAGCTGCGCGAAGAGGCGGAGGCGATCAACGACTTCCTCTTCCGCAAGTTCAACAACGGCGTGTACCGCGCCGGATTCTCAGCCTCCCAAGACGCCTACGAAGAAGCCTACGACGACGTGTTTGAGGTCCTCGACTGGCTCGAAGACCGCCTAGCCAACCACCGCTTCATCATGGGTGAACACATCACAGAGACCGACATCCGCGCCTACACCACCCTCATCCGCTTCGATGCCGTCTACCACGGCCACTTCAAGACAAACCGCAACAAGATCACCGAACTCCCAAACGTCTACGGCTACCTCCGCGAGCTGTTTCAAACCCCCGGCTTCGGCGACACCACCGACTTCACGGAGATCAAACAGCACTACTACATCGTCCACCGCGAAGTGAACCCCACCCGGATCGTCCCCTCCGGGCCCGACCTTTCCGGCCTCACCCAACCCCACGGCCGCGACCATCTCCCGGGCTCCCCCTTCGCCGCAGGCACCACCCTCCCCGGCCCACTGCCCGAATCCGAGAAGCTGAAGAACCCCACGGATTTCCAACGGGAGCTCTTCGGGCTGGAGTAGGTCTTCTGGGGGTAAGGGCCAGAAAGTGTGTCTGGGATCGGGGATTTTTAGGTTCTGACCTGTAGGGTAGCGTGAAATATATGCTTTGGGAGCATATATCTGGCCTCAACACGGTGAATCCCCGGTGTGGCTGCCAGTCTGTGGTAGTAGGCGGTGGTGTGGTGGCTCAATGCCAAAGAACCGACCACGCTGCTACTGCGGCGGTGATACCAAACGCAATGGAACAACCAGCAAAGGCACTACCCGATGGGCGATGTAAGGCCGTGGAGCCTCAGTCAATAAAAGTCGGCCAGATGTCACAGTAGCAGACCACCAGCCCCGTTAGACCCCATGCGTAGCTGTATCCCCACTATGCACAGTCTTTCACTTGCACACTTGGCAAGCATTAGACTTGCAATTAAGGCAAGTATTACACTTGCCTTAATTGCAAGCCAGTGAAGTTGACGTTAGGGAGAAGAACGATGAGCGACGACCTTAAGATCATTCACGACGTTCAAAAGCGCACCACGTGGACGCAGAGCTGGTGGGCGGTGGCGATAGTGGCGCTTGGCGCCGGCGGCGGTATCGCGCTATTCAAGCTGTCATGGTGGTACGGCCTCGCGGTTCTTGTACCGACGTTCGTTCTGGGCTATCTCCTCAAAGATAAGATTGCGAACCCCTTCGTTCGGGTCAATCCCAATATGGGGCCGAGTAATGATCGCGCCACCTGGTCACGAGTACTGCTGCCAGGTGCCATGATGTTCTCCACCGTGCCGACGCCTGATACTTGGCCGTGGATGATTGTCTGCGGCGTCGTTGTTTCTACGGCGACGGCATGGATGTTGTATGAGAACCGCAACGCCGCCGTAAAGGGCGTCAATGTCTAAGGATCCTTCACCACGCCCAGCAAAGCTGGATCCGGTCATCCACCCCATCAATCGGCTTAAAATTTGTGCCACGCTGTTCCATTCAGGCGCAACCGGCGGCAGGCAGATGAAATACGCCGTGCTTGCAGAGCTCACCGAGCTTCCTGCCGATACGCTTTCCAAGCAGTTGAAACATCTTGAGGACAGCGGCTATATCAGCCGCACCCGCGAATATGGCTCCACGCGCGCGAAAGACGCCGTCTGGGTCGCGTTGACCCAGACTGGAACAGAAGCCTATGCACAGCACGTTGCGGCGCTTAAAGCCATGACAGAGGGCTCATAGATTGGGTCAAGTCCCGTGAAGTGGTGTAGCCGTTTGTGCTTTCGGCTCGGTAT
>NZ_KV821330.1:0-27165 GCF_001815635.1 Corynebacterium sp. HMSC075D04 | reverse complement strand
TTAACGTCTGGATTGTTCACCAATCCAACCCACATTCCACACTGACGCGAAGGGTTGTTGAACGATCTGTTTTGCCGTGGGTGCACTTCGTTGAACAATCTTTATGCATGCATAGTATGCGGTTTAAGGGTGTTTTCAGCCAACACCCGCCCTGCCGGATCGCGACCTGGGGAAATGCCGGAACAGCACTTCAAAACGACCCAGGAATGGTCGGGAGGATTGTTCAACGACTGTGAAAACGGCTCGAAATGGGTGTGACGTGCGGATTGTTCAGCAATCCGCACCACCTGCTTACCCCCGCAAATTACCCCCATTTTCCGGGCAGGCACGCCATAACAGGCCTCAAGACACGAAAACAGGGCGTTTCACGCCCGTTTGCGCCGCTGCAACCACCATCACGACGCCCGATTCGATGCCTATATATAGGGCTGTATAGGGCCTGGCTGGGATTCGATCGATTTCAGAGGAGCGAGGGCAGGATCAGCAGCATTGCAATACTCCACGTCAGGTGGAGTGCGATGGGGGAGTACAGCCTGCCGGTGCGCACTGCCTCGGTATAGGCGAGCGCACCGAGGACCACTGCGGCGAACACGAGCAGCGGAACCCCCATCACGACGGTGACCAACCCGTAGGCGACCGTCGACCACACACCAGCCTGCAGCACCGTTTGTCCCATGCTTCGCAACTGGCGAGGGACGACGTCGCGGAAGATGAGCTCCTCGCCGACGCCGTTGACCACGAGGACGAGCAGCGTCAGGACGTACCCGCCTTTGCTAGGGGTATCCAGGATCTCTGCCACCGGTCCGGCAAGTGCTGGGATGCGGGTGACAATAAGTGCGCCCAAGAAAAAGACAACCGCAAGTGCAGTGCCTAACCCTATGCCACGTGCGATGTCGCGAAGTTTGCTTTGTCCAGCGAACGCGCACCTGTCGCCCCACACCCACCAGGCGGCCAGGTACACGGCGGCGGTAAATGCGGTCGCCGAATAGAAACCTGCGGTGCCGTCGCCAGCTTGGCGCGCGAGGAAGAGTCCGAGCGCACCAAGAATGCAGGGCAGAAGAAACAACCATTGCCTGGCCACGAGAGAAACTCCGTCCGGGTTCATGAGATACAGTGCGCCGGTTTCAGCATTGAGGCGCCGGGGAAGTACCATATTTCTCGGCGCCCCTATAGCCCAATTGGCAGAGGCAGCGGACTTAAAATCCGCCCAGTGTCGGTTCGAGCCCGACTGGGGGCACAATTACTTGCCCGGTAACCGGGCTACATGGCGGTATAGCAGCCGTTGACGAGGTGTCGTCGGAAAACAAGAAGCTCACTCGCGCAGCAAGCTACGCAGCCTCGCCGATTCGGGATGCGGCAGCCGTGACCAGCGCGACTCTCAACGATGAATCCAGTGATGGGAACGGGCCAGCGCGTTCAGTACAGTCGGGGCCATGACTGATCGCATGAATGTTGAATCCTTCAACCTCGACCACACCAAGGTTGACGCACCGTTTATTCGCCTGGCGGACCGAAAGGAACTTCCCCAGGGTGACACGCTGGTGAAGTGGGACATCCGCTTCAAGCAGCCGAACGTCGAGCACCTTGAGATGCCGGCAGTGCACTCCCTGGAGCACATGTTTGCCGAGCACGCCCGCAACCATGCAGACAACGTGATCGACTTCGGCCCGATGGGCTGCCAGACCGGTTTCTACCTGATGCTCTCCGGCGACGTCGCCGAGGCTGAGGTCGCTGATCTGGTGGAAAAGACGCTCACCGACATCACCAATGCCACCGAGGTGCCGGCTGCGAACGAGAAGCAGTGCGGCTGGGGCGCAAGCCACGACCTCGAGGCCGCTAAGCGCGAAGCGCAGGCGTTTCTGGACAAGCGTGACGGGTGGGGCAACGTCTTTAAGTAAGCGTCCTACGTTGTCGGGTCGATGACCTGGAACGTCAACGGCACGGTAGTCAACGCATAAGTGCCCGGCGCAGTGTCGAATACAGCGAGCAATTCATTCGCTACATCGGCACGGCCCGGCACGACAATGTGATCCTCGGCCAACTCGAGATCGATTGCCTTCGGGTCGAACATGAGCCACGTGTCGTTGCGGATGAGGGCATATGACTTGCCAAACAGCAATCGGTAGCGCGCCGCCCGAAGGAGTGCGGCGGCGGCACGTTCGTCGAGATCCACACGGCCAGCGACATCGACATCTAAATACTTGGCGGTGTTTGCGCCGATAGAGGAGCCGTCGGTGTGCGAGGCGTCGTCGAGAAGCACACGCACCTGCGGATCGCTTGACAGCGGGGCACGTGCAGGATCCGTCAACCCAAGCGGCACATGCTCGCCGAGCACGCCCGCGAACTTCACCGGATCCCACCGCAACATCCGCTCCAGATCATCTCCGACCAACCCCGCGGCGTAGGTGAACTGCACTCGCCCGGTCGGTCCCTCCGCACAGCCGAGGAGTGGATCCGCGACGAACACAAACCCCGCGAGCGAGGCAGAAGCCGACGATAAATAATGCCCAGGCTCAATCTCGACTCCGCTGCGGACCACGTTGCGAGCCATGCGTGCCAGCTGCTGCGCCGGCCACTCAGGAGGGAACACCTCATCGTCCATCGGGATGCGGAGCGTGAGCTCGGTCTGTGTGCCCGCAACGCGTTGCGACGACTCCACCTGGGACAACCCGAACGTGCAGTACAAGACGTGGGGGAGGGGGTCGTCGACAAGAAATGCGAGCACATCTACCTCTGCGTAAGAAAAGGTGTAGGACTGCGCGCCACCAGTTGCTGCAGCGAGCCGTTCCAACACAAGATCGCCGCCCGTGCTCGGGCCGCGACGCCAACGATCGAACACACCCATGTGTCCAAATTCTACGCCTCGGGAACCTTTTTGAAGGTGCAAGCGTTACAACCTGTGAATAGTGGTCGCAACAAGACTCGAAAGGAATGTTGGACGACGTGAGAAGTACCAACCCGGTTCTGAAGAACCTGACCAATGAAGAACACACCGCTGGCTACGGCTACGCGCCCGAAATCCAGCAGGACCGCCCGCTGACGGTCGATGACATTGTCTCCAAGACCGGCATCACCATCGCCGTTATCATCCTGTTTGCCGCGATTAACTTCGGCATTTACCTGTCCGGAAACGCTGGCGTGGGGATGATCCTAACGCTTGTCGGCGGTATCGGCGCGTTCGTGGTCACCCTGGTCCACGCGTTCTCGCGCACCTTCGGCTCCCGCACGGTGACGCTTCTGTACGCAGCCTTTGAAGGCCTGTTCCTAGGCGGATTCTCTCTGCTGATCTCCGGCTGGTTCTCCGTCGGCGGGGCTGACGCTGGCCAGATGATTTTCCAGGCCATCCTGGGCACCCTCGGCGTGTTCATTGGCATGCTCGTGGTTTACCGCACCGGCGCCATCCGCGTCACGCCGCGACTGAACCGCCTGATCACCGGCGCCATCTTCGGCGTTGTCATCATGGCGCTGGGCAACCTGCTGCTCGCTCTTTTCACCGGCCAGAACCCACTGCGTGATGGCGGCACCATGTCCATCATCTTCGGCGTCGTATGCGTGGTCCTCGCAGCTATTTCCTTCCTGCAGGACTTCGACCTGGCCGACAGGCTCGTGCGCACCAGCGCACCGTCGAACGCCGCGTGGGGCGTCGCACTGGGCCTCGCTGTGACGCTCGTGTGGCTCTACACCGAGATCCTGCGTCTGCTGTCCTACTTCGCCAACGACCGCTAGACGGCGCTAAGCAACGCTAAACGGCGGTACCAAACGCCGCCGACAATAAAGCGGCCCTGTTCCGATTGGAACAGGGCCGCTACTCTTTGCGCCGATGAGAGGCGATTAGAGGCGATTAGAGACGATCCGGGTTCACGGTCGCACCATCAACCGAGATGGTGGTGAACAGCAGATCGTTGTTCACAACCTGCGGAGCGCCAAGGACAACCTTGACGCCTTCCTCGCGGTTATTCGGATCCAGGACAACACGGGTTGCGGTGCCCTCAGCCAGGTCGGCGGTCCAGGTATCCCAGACGATGTCCTGCAGGAAATCGTTCTGGCTCTTGCAGTCGACCGTCAGCTGGGTCGGGCGCAGCAGGCCGGTCTCGCCACAGTTGTTGAAGGTTGGCAGCTCGTCCGCGGCGGCCTCGAGGGTCTCCGTCGCGGTCGCCTCGCTGGCCTCGACAACATTGGTCGCGGCGGTGGCGGAAGCACCAGCACCCTTGAGGGAGCCAGCGTCTTGGCTCGTCGCGGTGTCGATCTTCTTGTCAGACGGGTTCTCGTTCGGCGGGGTGCAGCCGGCGAGGGCGAGAGCAGCGATGGCAGCTACGCCAACCAGAGCTTTGCGGGAAGAGGTTGCAATCACAGGATGATCCTTCGCTATCGAAAAAGAACGGGTAAAACTACTTTGCACGAGGCGTTGAAGCTTTAACTGAATCATACGGCTCAGCCTTGACGATCGTGACCGAAATCTCGCGACCATTCGGAGCCGTGTAGGTACGGGTCTCGCCCTCAGCGGCACCAACGACGGCAGCGCCCAGCGGGGACTGCTCGGAGTAGGTCTCCAAATCAGCGTTGTCGGTCGACGCAGCGCGGGTACCGATGAGGAACGTCTCGCGATCCTCCTTGTCGCCGTTGTAGTAGACGTGAACGACGGAACCGATGTGAGCGACACCTTCGACAATGCCGGTGCGCTCGGTGGTGGAGTTGGAGAGGATCTCAGAGATCTGCTTAATGCGAGCCTCTTCCTGATCCTGCTGCTCACGAGCTGCGTCGTAACCAGCGTTTTCCTTCAGGTCGCCTTCCTCGCGGCGCTCGTTGATCTCCGCGGCAATCACCGGACGGTTATCGATCAGCTGCTGGAGTTCGGCCTCCAGCTTGGCCTTCATTTCCGGGGTAATGTACTGCTGCTGGGGTTCAGCCATAGGGGTAACACCCTTCCCTCATACGTAAAACGAGCCCGCAGGCTGCGGGCGAAACTGTGCAGATATACCGCAAAAGATTAGCACATGGTAGTGCGTGGCCCGTGTGCTAGCGGGCGTCGTAAAATTTGCTCTCCGGGTCCATGTAGAACGGCAGATTTTCGGAACAGCCGTAGATGCGGCCGGAAACAAGCGGTTCACGCAGCGGCAGGTCCACCGGGATGCGCTGGTGCTTCTCCCCGCCGGCGGGGAGGATGACCTCGCGGCGCCCCACCTCAGCGTGGGAGTAATCCACCGCAGTGACGATGCAATAGGACGGTACCGACGGGTCCTTGCGGGTCACGTCGATCCAAAGGCGTCCGGTTGAGTCGTCGATATGTTCCTGCGAAATAAATTCAGCGGTGACGGGACGGTCCATCCTGTCGATGATCGTTCGGGCGCCGAAGAAGATGAACGCGATGGCGATGAGCACAGCGGCGACTGCGACCACTTTGCCGCTTACGCCGTCGCTCTTGCCGGAGCTATAGCGTTGCGACGGACGGCGCACTGGAGTGGACACGGATGCAACCTCGCAATAACAAGGGGGATAGGGACTTAACTGGGATGGTACTAAGATGTTCCGAAGTTCTAACAACACCCCTACAAAAGTTGGAGAGTACGAGTGGCTGGTCTGCGTCTGATGGCGATCCACGCTCACCCGGACGATGAGTCCTCGAAGGGTGCGGCGACCATGGCGAAATACGCTGCCGAAGGGAACCGTGTGAAGGTGGTGACCTGTACCGACGGACGACGTGGGGACATTTTGAACCCTGCGATGGACCGCCCTGGGGTGCTCGAAAACATGACGGCCGTGCGCCACGAGGAGATGGCGCGTGCCGTCGAGGCGCTTGGTGTGGAACACGTTTGGCTGGGCTACGAAGACTCCGGCTTGCCTGAGGGGGACCCGCTGCCGCCGCTGCCGGAGGGGTCGTTTGCGGTCCAGGACCCGGAAGAGGTTGCGGTGAAGATCGTGGAGGAGATCCGCGAGTTCAAACCGCACGTCATCATTACCTACGACGAAAACGGTGGCTACCCGCACCCGGACCATCTCATGGTTCACGCGATTTCGATGATTGCGTGGGAGAAGGCGGGTGACGCCTCGTTTGCGCCAGAAGCCGGCGAGCCGTGGACACCGCTGAAGCTCTACTACACGCATGGTTTTATCCTCCAGCGCATGAAGCTGCTGCAAGAGGCGTTGTTCGAACGCGGTGAGAAGAGCCCCTACGAGCTCATGATCAAGCGCTGGGAGGAAGCCGAGGGGGATGTGTTTGACCGCGTGACCACCCAAGTGGAGTGCGCCGACTACTTTGAGCAGCGTGCCCAGGCGTTGACCGCCCACGCCACCCAGATCGACCCGGCTGGCGCGTTTTTGGCCAGCCCGGTGTCGGATCAGCAGAAGGTGTGGCCGACGGAAGAGTTTGAGCTCGCGCGTACCAGGGTGGAGACCACCTTGCCCGAAGATGACCTGTTTGCCGGTATCAATGCCGGTGCTGAGGAGGAATAGTGTTCGCCAACTTCATCAACGCTGCCGCAACCGTTGATCTGATCCTGGCGCAGTCGCCGGGGGAGACCCCAGCTGGTCCGGACTTTGGCAAGGCGTCGCCGATTGGGCTGCTGCTGCTTGTCTGCCTCGCGGTCGTCGTCCTGTCGATTGGGTATGCGTTTCACCGGCGTTTCTCCCGGTTCCGTCGTCGTCAAGCATTTGCTGAGGCGCACGGTATTGATCCTTTTGACGAGAAAGCTATCGACGAGGCCATGGCGAAGGCTGGTGTTGCCGACCAGCGTAAGAAGCGCTCCTTTTAAGCCCCGCTAGAATCAACGTTGTGTCTGTCCTCTCCAAACTGCGCTACCCGCTCTACCAGCTCTATGAAGCACGCCTGAAGCGCGAGCTGCGTGGAAAGAAACGCCCGAAGCACATCGCTGTGATGGCTGACGGGAACCGTCGCTGGGCTCGTGAGTCGGGGTTTAAGGACATTTCCCACGGCCACAGGGTCGGCGGCGCGAAGATTGGCGATTTGGTTCGCTGGTCTGCGGAAATGGACGTCGATGTTCTCACGATTTACCTGCTTTCCACCGAGAACCTTCAGCGCACCTCGGAGGAGGTGGAGCTGCTCTTCGACATCATTTCCGAAGTCATCGAGGACCTCGCCACCGAGGATTACACCTGCCGCGTGCGCTTGGTCGGCCAACTGGACCTGCTGCCGGACGATGTGGCAGCACGCATGCGAGAAAGCGCCGCTACCACTACCGAGAAAGCCGGGCTGACCGTGAATATTGCGGTGGGCTATGGCGGGCGCCAGGAGATCGTGGACGCGGTGCGTGCGCTTATCGACGACACCGCAGCCGCCGGCGCAACCCCCGCCGAAATCAAAGAGGCGGTGACGGTCGACTCGATTGGTGAGCACCTCTACACCAAGGGCCAGCCCGACCCAGATCTGGTGATCCGCACCTCCGGTGAGCAGCGTCTTTCCGGATTCCTGCTGTGGCAGGCCGCGTACTCCGAAATCTGGTTCACGGATACGTACTGGCCAGCGTTTCGCAAGATCGACTTCCTGCGAGCACTGCGCGACTATTCGCAGCGCTCCCGCCGCTTTGGCAAATAAAACCCTGGCGAATTAGAGCTTGCGCATGCGGACGCGCTGAACGGTGTGGTCGTAATCCTTGCGCAGCACAAGCGATGCGCGCACCCGCGTGGGCAGAATGTTTTCCACCAGGTTTGGCAGGTTGATGGACTGCCAGATTTCGCGTGCGGCGTAGGTCGCCTGCGCGTCGTCAAGACCTGCGTAGTGAGCAAAGTGTGCGCCGGGCTCCTGGAATGCGGTATCGCGCAGTTTGAGGAAGCGCTCGATGTACCAGTGCTCGATGTCGGAGGTCTTGGCGTCGACATAGATGGAGAAGTCGAACAGGTCCGACACCATCAGCGTTGGGCCGGTCTGCAATACGTTGAGGCCCTCCAGAATCAAGATGTCTGGCTGGCGTACCTCGATGTACTCGTCCGGGAGAATGTCGTAGGCCTCGTGGGAGTAGATCGGAGCCTTGACCAGGGGCTGACCGGACTTCACCTCGGTGACAAATCGCATGAGGTTGCGGCGGTCGTAAGACTCAGGGAAGCCCTTACGGGCCATCAAGCCGCGCTCCTTGAGCACTGCGGAGGGGTGCAGGAACCCGTCAGTGGTGATCAGGTCGACGCGGGGGTGGGAGTCCCAGCGCTGAAGTAGCACCTGCAGCACACGCGCGGTGGTTGATTTGCCTACTGCGACCGAGCCTGCAAGCCCGATGATGAACGGCACATGCCCCGGATCGCCGCCGATGAACGTTTCGGTGGCTTTGGTCAGTTTCTGGCGTGCTCGTACCTGCAGGTGGATCAGGCGCGACAGCGGTAGGTAAATGTCTTCGACCTCTTGCAGATCGAGGCTCTCACCGATGCCTGCGAGTTTGGTGAGCTCATCTTCGGTGAGCACCTGTGGCATGGTGGCACGACGTTTGCGCCAGTCCTCGCGGTGAAAATCGAGGTAAGGCGAAGAATCGACACGTGGCATGGCCCTATTGTTTCACCTTGGATCCTGTGCATGGAATTCGACATAACACCCGGGTTGCTTACATATACTTCGAAGCGGTAACTACGACTGAACGAGAAAGGACCCGGTGGACGTGTCTGAAGATTTCCGTTACCTCGATCTGGCTACTTTTGACCCCGAAGTTCACGCCGCGATTGTCGACGAGCTAGCGCGCCAGCGCAACACCCTCGAAATGATTGCGTCTGAAAACTTCGTTCCGCGCTCCGTACTTGAGGCACAGGGTTCTGTGCTGACCAACAAGTACGCCGAGGGCTACCCGGGCAAGCGCTACTACGGTGGCTGCGAGCACGTGGACGTTGTGGAGACCCTGGCACAGGAGCGTGCCAAGGAAGTCTTCGGTGCAAAGTTTGCAAACGTGCAGCCACACTCCGGTGCGCAGGCGAACGCCGCTGTGCTAATGGCACTGGCGGAGCCGGGTGACACCATCCTGGGCCTGAACCTGGCTCACGGCGGCCACCTGACCCACGGCATGAAGATCAACTTCTCCGGCCGTCTCTACAACGTGGCAGCGTACGAGGTAGAGAAGGACACCCACCTCATCGATATGGCCAAGCTGCGTGAGCAGGCTCGCGAGGTCAAGCCGAAGGTGATCATCGCCGGCTGGTCCGCCTACCCGCGCCACGAGGACTTCGCTGAGTTCCGCTCGATCGCGGACGAGGTCGGCGCCTACCTGTGGGTTGACATGGCCCACTTCGCCGGCCTGGTTGCGGCTGGCCTGCACCCGTCGCCGGTCCCGCATGCGCACGTGGTGTCCTCCACGGTGCATAAGACGCTGGGTGGCCCACGTTCCGGCTTCATCCTGACCAACGATGAGGAGCTGAACAAGAAGATCAACTCCGCCGTCTTCCCTGGTCAGCAGGGTGGCCCGCTCATGCACGTCATCGCTGCGAAGGCGACCGCGTTCAAGATCGCGGGCATGGAGGAGTTCAAGGACCGTCAGCAGCGCACCATCGACGGTGCGAAGATCCTGGCCGAGCGCCTTACCAGCGAGGACGCGAAGGCTGCCGGCATCGACGTTGTCTCCGGCGGCACCGACGTCCACCTCGTGCTGGTGGACCTGCGTAACTCGCCGATGGATGGCCAGCAGGCCGAGGACCTCCTGCACGCCGCAGGCATCACGGTCAACCGCAACGCGGTGCCGTTCGACCCGCGCCCGCCAAAGGTCACCTCTGGCCTGCGTATCGGCACGTCGGCGCTTGCTACCCGTGGCTTCGGCGAGGAGGACTTCCGCGAGGTGTCCGACATCATCGCCGAGACCCTGATCCAGGGCGAGAAGGCTGATATCCCGGCGCTGCGCGCCCGTGTCGAGGCCCTGGCGGAGAAGTACCCGCTGTACCCGGGCCTTGAAGACTGGAAGATGCTCTAGTCGTTCTGGCCGTCGGCGGCGCTTGCGGTGTCGACATTGTGCCCGCGCTGCTCTGCGAGAGTGGCGCGGGCTTTTTGTAGCCAGTCCGGTTGGTCGTCGAGAAGCGCGCGGATTTGCTCCGTGGTCATCGACTGCTCAACGCCGGATGCTTTCAGCGCGGTCACCGAGATGCCGAGCTTGCGTGCGACCTCGGTACGGGGGTGCGGGCCGTTGAGGCGCAGTTCTTGCAGCCACGCGGGCGGGTTTTCCTGCAGTTCGCGCAGTTCGGCGTGAGTGATGGCGCCGTCCTGGAACTCCTGTGGGGTGGCGGGAAGGTAGATACCGAGTTTTTTCGCCGCGGTCATCGGCTTCATTGCGGTGCCGGATGGGGTCTGTTCAGTCATGCCCAAAACGGTAGCATTACCTGCCATGCTCACCATCGCGTTCGTCACCGGTACTGAACCCGGCAAATGGTTCCGCCGCTACGCCCAAATGTCGGGCGAGGACCCTGCGACATTGCCGTCGGATGATCCGTTTCCCCTCGTCGGCAAGGATGCGGACGCGGCGCTGGTCAGGCTTCCGGACGAGCGGGTCACGGACGAATACCACGTGGTCCGGCTCTACGAGGAGGCCTGGGGCGTGGCCGTGCCAAAGGACTCCGTCTATGCGGAGGTGGGGGAGGTTGATCGCGGGGATCTTGCGGAAGAGATTGTGAATTTCGAGTACGCAGAGCAGCCGCTTATCGACGATCTGCGCACCGCCCTTTCCGTTGTCGCCGCAAACGTCGGCATCGCCTACGGGCCGTTGCCGTTGCTGAAGACGCTTGCGAAGAAGCAGATTAAGGCGCTGCCGATCGACCCGGGGGAAGGCGTTAATACCACGACGGTTGCGCTCGTGTGGCGGAAATCGGACGATTGTGACGCTATCCAGGACTTTGTTGGTATTACGAAGGGGAGAACTCCCAGGTCGTCGCGCACCACGTCGCACCCCCGATCGGGTGGGAAGAAGACTCGACGTTCGCGCGGTGCCCATAATGGGCGACGCACCTAAATCAACATGAAAGGTATGACAAATTATGTTTTCCCGTAAGATCGCTGCTTCCGCCGCTGCTGTAGCCCTGGCTGCTACCGGGTTAGTTGCGTGCTCTAACGACGACGACACCGCGGCAGAGACCGAGGTTGTGGAGGCCACCGCTACTGAGACGAACGTAGAGACTGAGACTGCGGCTGCGAAGACGGAAACCGCTGACGCTTCCGCAACCGATTCCGCGGACTCCATCGGCGCTGCGGGCGAGGGCACCGAGGCGACCGAGGAGATTACAACTGCTGACGGCGGCACCGCAATGGTTCCGGCTGGCGTCGTTGCTGCCATGGATAAGTTTGCTGAGCCGTCCTGGGGCGAGCCGATGAAGGTTGAGCAGGTCGACGAAGGCTGGATCGTTACGTACGACCAGGAGCACTACGTCACCTGGAATGAGAACACCGGTGGCGCACCGACCTGGGGTCAGATTGCCAACGAGTGGATGACCGACGTCAACGTGGATAAGAAGCTGGGCTTCCCGCTGGCTCCGGAGGCTGCTAACCCGGACGAGTCCGGCTGGACCCAGGAGTTCGAGCGCGGCTCCATCAACTGGACCCGTGCTGGCGAAGGCGAGCCGTTCGCCGCGGTGATCACCGAGAAGTAAACCGCGCCCATGTAACGGCGTTCGGCCCGGCCCCATGTGAGGGGCCGGGCCGTTTTCGTTTCCCGGTTAGCTCAAATCTTCCTTGAGTGGGTCTTCCTTGACCGGCAGGAGGATCACGAACGCGATGATGGCCAGCGGCACCATGAGGAGGAACACGGGGGTAAGGCCGTCGTTGTAGCTCGACAGCACGACTTCCTTCACCGGCTGGGGCAGTTGCGCCACGCTGCTCGGGGTTAGCGAGTTCGCGGCACCCTCACCGAATTGCTTGCCTAGCGCAGCACCTTCTTCGCCGAGTTTCGCCAGAGCTTCCGGCAGGCGCTCCTCCAGCTTTTCGCGCATGTTGTGAATGAACAACGAGCCGGACAGGGAGGCGCCGATAGCGGAGCCGATCTGGCGGAAGAAGTTGTTCGTCGACGTTGCGGTGCCCACTTGGGCGAGTGGGAACGAGTTCTGCACGATGAGTACAAGAACCTGCATGACCAGACCAAGGCCGAAACCGAAGATGAACATGTAGATCCCGAGCACGGTCAGCGACGTGTCCACGCTCAGCCGAGAGAACAGGAACAGTCCCACGGTGGTAATGAGCATGCCGGACAGTGGGTACATCTTGTAGCGGCCGGTGCGAGAGATGATGAAGCCGACTGCCGTGCCGGTGCCGAGCATGCCGAGCACCATCGGCAGCATCATAAGGCCCGCGTCGGTCGGGGTCAGTTCGTGCACCATTTGCAAGTACGTCGGGAGGTAGGCGAGAGCACTGGTCATCCCGAGGCCAAGCACCGTGCCCGCCAGGGTGGTCAGCACCATGTTGCGGTTGCGGAACAGCCCCATGGGGATCAGCGGGTTAGTCGCGCGCAGCTCGACAATCACGAACAGCACGGCAGCGATCACAGCGATAGCGCTGGTGGCGATGATGGTCGGGGAGGTCCAGTCGTACTGCGTGCCACCCCACGTGGTGGTGAGGATCAGCGACGTGGTGGCCACGATCATCAGCGTGGTACCGATGTAGTCAAAGTTCATGCCCTTGGCGGATCCGCGGCGCAGCTTCAGCACCTTGGTGCATACCGTCATGGCGAGCAGGCCGAGCGGGATGTTCATCCAGAGCGCCCAACGCCAGCCGGGGCCGTCGGTAAACCAGCCGCCGAGGACCGGACCGAGCACCGAGGACACACCAAATACTGCGCCCATCACGCCCATGTACTTGCCGCGCTCGCGAGCAGGAACGACTTCCGCGATGATGGACTGCGAGTTCACCATCATGCCGCCCGCGCCGAGGCCTTGGATGGCGCGGCCGATGATGAGCAGCTCCATGGTGTTAGCAAAGCCGCCGATGGCGGAGCCGATTACGAACAGGCCGATGCCGGTGATGTAGAGCCACTTGCGGCCCAATACGTCGCCAAGTTTGCCGTTGATGGGCATCGCGATGGTCATCGTGACCAAGAACGAGGAGATGACCCAGCTCATGTGGTCCACGCCGCCGAGGTCACCAACAATGGTCGGCAGGGCCGTGGCGAAGATCATCTGGCCCAGCGAACTCATCAGCATGGTCAGCAGCAGGGCGGCGAACACGACGCCGACGTTCGGGGGAGTGGCTTGAAGTGGGTGGCGTCCCGCGCGGTTGTCTACCATGTCATGTCCTTTGCGTAATTCGTGATGTCTTTGGCGTATTCGATGAGCAGCTCGATTGGGTCTCCTTCATCAGGCGGTGCCCAGAGGTACCTGGTCACGACCCCTTGAAATAGCACGACGATGAATAGTGCTTCCGCCTCCAGCGATCCCGAATGCTTGCGGTCCTGCGGGAAGGTTTCAAAGTGGGCGCGGAGGGCGCGACCAATTTCGGTGAGGAATCCGCGCTTTCGGGCGGCTTCGGCGTGCATCAAGCCCGGGTTGTTCTCCAGTAATTGACGACGACACTTCGCCGCCGGACCATCAAACGTGCCCGGCTCAACCACGATGGAACGAATGACAAGCTCCAGCACGTTGTCGCTCTGGGTCGTGCGGATCGCGTCCAGCGCGTCCTCGTCGAGGGTGAACGGAAACGATCCCAAGATCGCCTCGTCCTTAGATTCCACATAGTTGAAGAAGGTTCGCCGGGAGATGCCTGCCTCGCGGCAGATGTCGTCGACGGTGACGTTGTCGTAGCCACGCTTGTCGACAAGCGCCGCCGCCTCGTTGCGGATGCGCCGTAGCGTCTCGCGGCGCTTCTGTTCCCGAATTCCTTCATTTTGCACGGGGTGCAATATTACACCCGGTGCACGTTAAGGCAAACCGGCGGAGAGTTCCCCTTCTACCAGCGCTTTTTCGCCTTCAAAGTACGTCAGTTTCACAATCCCGGGCTCTTGCTTTTCGACGACCCACCGCCCCGAACCATCCCCACACGGCTTCGTCAACGGCACCGACGCACCGTCCTCACCGATCAGTGCGGTGCATCCGGTCAACGGATACGTCACCGACGCGGTCCCACCACCGAAGGTTGCCACCGCTGGCCAGGCCTTCACTTTCGCGTTGTCCTCCAGGCTGTTCAGGGTGCCGGTGTAGGTGCCGGTGGGGGAGGTGGAGTCGTCGTCACGCAACTGCGGCTGCGCGGTCACCGTGACGGTTTCGGGCACCTCGTTGGTCGGCTCCGGCTTCGGGTTGGCGTACCAATATGCCGCAGCGAGCGCGACGCCGATCACGGCGACAATCAGCGCGAGCACACCACCGACGACCCACGGCTTGTTCGGGCCACCGGCAGTGCGCAGCTCGGAGAAAGAATCAGGCATGAAAAAGCCCCCAGCATGTTGAAGTGAAGTGCTGGGGGCAGATTCTAGCTAGGTGCGAGCTACGGCCTAGTTTCGGTCGGTGTTGGCCATGGACAGCACATCGAGGCGCTTGTCCAGCTCCTCCTCGGTGAGCTTCTCACCATCGACGAAACCAAGGTCGATGGTGGCCTGACGGATGGTGATGCCCTCCTTGATCGCATGCTTGGCGATCTTGGCTGCGTTCTCGTAACCAATTGCAGAGTTCAGCGGGGTCACGATCGACGGGGAAGACTCGGCAAGCTCGCGCATGTGCTCGACGTTCGGCTCGATGCCGTCAACAAGCTTGGTAGCGAACTGACGGGAAGTGTTCGCCAGCAGGCGCGAGGACTCGAGCACGTTGCGTGCCATCATCGGGATGAACACGTTGAGCTCGAACTGACCCTGGGTGCCGCCGAACGCAACAGCTGCGTCATTACCAATGACCTGCGCGGACACCTGCGTAGCGGTCTCGCACAGCACCGGGTTGACCTTGCCCGGCATGATCGAGGAACCCGGCTGCAGATCCGGCAGGTGGATCTCAGCGAAGCCAGCCAGCGGGCCCGAGCCCATCAAGCGGATATCGTTCGCAATCTTGTACAGGGAAACCGCCACGGAACGCATCGCGCCGGAGAACTCCACCAGGCTGTCGCGGTTCGCCTGCGCCTCAAAGTGGTTCTTTGCCTCGGAGAGCTCATCCAGGCCGGTGAGCTTCTTGAGCTCGTCGGTAACCTTGCCGCCGAACTCAGCCGGAGTGTTGATGCCGGTGCCCACAGCGGTGCCGCCAATGGCCAGCTCGCCCAGACGGTGCAGGGTCGCCTCGACGCGCTCGACACCCAGCTCGATCTGGCGTGCGTAGCCGGAGAACTCCTGACCCAAGGTGACCGGGGTGGCATCCATCAAGTGGGTGCGGCCCGACTTCACAACCTCGTGCCACTCCTTCGCCTTCTTCTCCAGGGACTCCTGGAGCACCTTCAGCGCCGGGATGAGATCGTTTGCGGCAGCCTCGGTGGCAGCAACGTGAGTAGCGGTCGGGAAGGTGTCGTTAGAGGACTGGCCCATGTTCACATGGTCGTTCGGGTGAACCTCAACACCGTTCGCCTTCGCGATGGACGCGATGACCTCATTGGTGTTCATGTTCGACGAGGTGCCGGAACCGGTCTGGAACACATCGATCGGGAACTGGTCGTCGTGCTTGCCGTCCGCAATCTCCTTCGCAGCAGCGATGATCGCGTCCGCCTTCTCAGCGTCCAGCTTGCCCAGGTCCTTGTTCACCTGAGCACACGCAGCCTTCAGCAGACCAAGTGCGCGAATCTGCTGGGCCTCAAGGCCGCGGCCGGAGATTGGGAAGTTCTCCACAGCACGCTGCGTCTGGGCGCGCCAGAGAGCGTCGACGGGCACCTTGACCTCGCCCATCGTGTCATGTTCGATGCGGTATTCCTGATCAGCCATGATTGTCCTTTACTTCTGTCCCATGCACGCCACGCACGCTAAAGTGCGCTCGTGCCTTTCCAAAGATCGATTATGCCCCAGATAACAAAAATGAGGAGCTGTAATGTCTGAAAACCGGACACAAAAGGCCCCCGCATTGAGGGATGCGCTGGTGGCGTTGGCAGCAATGGCCACTATGTACGCCCTTTTGGCGGGACAAGGTCTGCTGTTGGTGCACGCGAATGTGTCCCGCACCGTCGCGATCAGCATGCTGCCCCTTGCGGTTCTCATTGCCATCGTTGTGCCCTTGGTTCTGCTTATCCGCTACATGAAAAGTCGCGGACTCGAGCTGGGGTTTACGCGGCTAGGGAGTCGAGGCTGGCATGTGCTGTGGCAAGTTCCGGCAGTGATCGTCGGGGCGGCTGCATCGAGCGCTATCGTCGGCTCGCTGATCGGGATGGAACCAGGCGGAGGCTCAACCGCAGATGACTTAGCCAAAGAAGCCGGAAGTGTGGCGCCGGTGCTCATCTTGCTTGCCGGTTATCTGCTGCTCGGGCCAGTGATTGAAGAGATTGTGTTCCGCCGTGTGCTCATGGGCTACTTTGACACGCTCATGCCGGCAGCAGCGAGCGTGCTGCTCACCTCCGCCATCTTTGCTGCAGCCCATATCGCGCCACCCGTGATCGTCTACACATTCTTCTGCGGCGTCGGCTTGGCGCTGGTCGCACGGTTCCACGGCAGCATCACCGCGAGTTTCATCGTGCACGTAGCCAACAACGTCGCGGCTAGCGCAGCAGTCATTGGTGCCTTGTTCTAGAACGACAAAGCCCCGCGCTCTTCGCTGAGAAGGCGCGGGGCAAAAGTCAGGTTCTACTTGGTTGGTTCGGAGTAATCGACCACCGAGTAGTCCTGCAGCTTGGCCAGCTGGTGCTGGGATTCGACGTATCGCACGGTGCCGGACTTCGAACGCATCACCAGCGAACGGGTGGTGGCGCCAGACTTGCGGTAGGTCACGCCACGCAGCATGTCACCGTTGGTCACGCCGGTAGCGGCGAAGTAGCAGTTATCAGAGGTGACCAGGTCGTTGATACCCAGGACACGATCCAGGTCGTGGCCAGCGGCGAGTACCTTCTCGCGCTCCTCGTCGGACTGCGGGGCCAGCATGCCCTGGATGTCGCCCCCAAGGCACTTCAGCGCACATGCGGTGACAACACCTTCCGGGGTGCCGCCAATGCCCATAGCGATGTCGATGGAGCTGTTGTCCTGAGCGGCAGCAATTGCGCCGGCAACGTCGCCGTCCATGATGAAGCGAACCTTGGCGCCGGCGGCACGGATCTCCTCGACCAGCTTGTCGTGACGCGGGCGATCCAACACAACAACCGTGATGTCAGCCGGACGAACACCCTTCGCCTTAGCAACCGACTTGATGTTGTCCTCAACGGAAGCAGTGATATCAATCGCGCCGACCGCCTCAGGGCCAACCGCGATCTTGTTCATGTAGAACGCGTCCTGCGGGTTAAACATGGAGCCACGATCCGCGGCAGCAATGACAGAAATCGCGTTCGGGCGACCCTCTGCCATCAAGCGGGTGCCATCTACCGGGTCAACGGCGATATCCACCGCAGCACCACGGCCGGTGCCAACCTGCTCGCCGTTGAACAGCATCGGGGCCTCGTCCTTCTCGCCTTCGCCGATCACGATCACGCCGTCCATCTCCACGGAGTTGATCATCTTGCGCATCGCGTTCACGGCGGCGCCGTCGCCCTCGTTCTTCTGTCCGCGACCCACCCAACGACCAGAGGCGAGCGCTGCTGCCTCCGTCACACGGACGAGCTCCATTGCTAGGTTGCGGTCAGGGACAAGTTCAGACTGTTCAGTCATCGCGGGGGCCTTCCTCCAGAGGACAAAAATCGACCCCTCTATTCTGGCACTTCCACACGCCGAAGTGTTGGTATCGCCCACCTTTACGGGGGAGAAGCCCGCCCGTTCTGGGGTGCAGGTGGCTCATGACATACTGAAACGCGTGGCAAACGACAAGAAACCCCGCATCTTCCAAAACGGCCGAGACATGGCAATCAACGCCGTGCTCATTGTGGTGCTCATGCTCGTCGCTGTCGGCGCGACCGGGCTGTGCTCCTTCAACCCCGGCGCCCCAGAATCCGGCCCCGTGCAGGAGGTCGACGCAGAAGCGTTCCTCGACCTCGAGGCGCGTGCGGTGAACTACCCGGTGCGCTACCCGCAGATGCCAGAAGGCTGGACCACCAACTCGGCGCGCCGCAGCATGCTTGCCGGCAACTCGGCACCCGTCGTCGGGTGGGTCACCCCGAACCGTGGCTACCTGCAACTCACCCAGACTGGCGTCGATAAGGATGCGGCGCTCCAAGCCTCCAACACCGACAACCGTATGCTCGATCGCACAGTGCGTATCGACGACACCGACGTCGAGGTCTACACCAGCGACGAACGCGAGGTCCGCGACCTGTGGATTGTGGACGCCGGCGACGCACGCTTCGTCGTCACCGGCGCAGGCAGCACGGACGAGTTCGAAGAGCTCATCAGCGCAGCGCTGAAGGCTACTCCGATCACACCCCAGTAGCTTCTAGTACTTACTGCTCAGGAGCCTGCCCGCTGACCTGACGGGTGCTGATGGCTTCTTCGACGCGCTTCGAAGCGCCGTCGAGAAGCACCTCGCACCGCTTCGCCAGCGCCTCACCGCGCTCCCAATACTTCAACGACTCGTCCAAACTCATCTGGCCGAGCTCCAAAATCTTCACCGTCTCCACAAGCTCATCGCGAGCCTGCTCGTAGGTCAGCGTCTCCGGGTCCGGGAAAGCATTGTCGTTCGCCTGGCCGGATCCAAACGTGTTGTCTGTCATGAGTGTTCCTTAAACGTTCTTAGTTGACTTCAGCTGGTTGCATTAATCAGCGGGAGTGGTGGACATCGAAGCGGCGGTAATCGAGCCATCGCCGACACGGATACGCAGCTGCGCGCCGGGCTGAGCCTGATCAATAGAGGTCACAACCTCAGGGCCAGAGTGGTCGCGCGGAACCACCTGCACCACGGCGTAACCACGGGCCAAGGTTGCAGAGGGGCCGAGCGCCGACACCTGGGCGCGCAACGCCGAGACCTGCTGGTTCTCACGCTGCAGCACATGGGAAATGTCGCGGCGGATCAACGCCTGGGCGCGCTCCACTTCCTCGCGGCGGCGCGTGATCGCCATCATCGGATCCGCTAGGGCAGGACGGGTGCGAATCGACGCGAGGCCGTTTCGTTCCCGCTGCACCCATCCGCGCAGGGCGGCGGACATGCGGGCACGTGCTTCGTCGATAAGCGCACGCTCCTGCACAACATCCGGCACGGCACGCTTCGCAGCATCGGTCGGGGTGGCGGCGCGAACATCAGCCACATTGTCCAGCACCGGGTTATCCGGCTCGTGGCCAATCGCCGAAATGACAGGTGTGCCAGCGGCCGCCACCGCGCGTTGCAGGGCCTCCTCCGAAAACGGCAACAAGTCCTCAACCGAACCGCCGCCGCGGGCGATGATGATCACCTCCACGTCCGGATCGCGATCCAGCACCTGCAGTGCCTCGATCACCGCAGGCACGGTCGTCGGCCCCTGCACTGGCGTGTTGATGATCTCAAAGTTCACCTGCGGCCAACGCCCCTGCGCCACCGTGACCACGTCACGCTCCGCAGCTGAACCTCGCCCCGTAATCAGGCCCACCTTCTTCGGCAAGTAGGGCAGCGGACGCTTCCGCGCCGGATCAAACAGGCCCTCGGCCGCCAACTGCTTACGCAACGCCTCAATGCGCGCCAACAGCTCGCCTGCGCCAACGTGGCGGATCTCCGCCACCTTCATCGAAAACGAGCCGCGGCCTTGATAAAACGTCGGCTTACCGTATGCGACCACGCGGTCGCCGTCCTTCAACGGCACAGCCATGCCGGTCAGTAACGACGTCTCCGCCGTCAACTGCACCGAAACCTGCTCCTGTGTGTCCCGCAGCGTCATATATGACAGCCGCCACGACGGCTTCGTATTGATCTGCGTGAGCTGGCCCTCAATCCACAACCAACCCAGCCGGTCGATCCAACTCTTCACGGAGTTATTGAGCTTGGCCACAGACCACGGCGTTTCCGGCGTGCTCTTCGGCGGCGCACTCTGCGCACCTTGCACACCTTGTGTTTCTGTCACGCGATGCTCCTTTCTCCCCAGTTCTTCTGCCAGGTAAACAGTACCCGGCGGGCACGATTTACCCGCCTACTGTTTTTGACGCAGATTCGTTAGGGTTGGTTCCATGACTGATCAGGGTAAGAAAGTGCTACTCGCGTCCCCACGCGGATACTGTGCAGGCGTGGACCGCGCCGTGGAGACCGTAGAAAAGGCGCTGGAGAAGTACGGCGCCCCCGTCTACGTGCGCAAGGAGATCGTGCACAACAAGTACGTGGTGGAGACGCTGCAGGACCGCGGCGTGATCTTTGTCGACGAAACCGACGAGGTCCCCGAAGGATCCCACCTCGTGTTCTCCGCCCACGGTGTGTCGCCCGCAGTGCGCGAATCCGCCAAGGAGCGCAGCCTGCACACCCTCGACGCATCCTGCCCGCTGGTGACCAAGGTGCACAACGAGGCGAAGCGCTTCGCCCGCGACGGCTACCACATCCTGCTCGTCGGCCACGAAGGCCACGAAGAGGTCGAAGGCACCGCAGGTGAGGCTCCGGACATCACCCACCTCGTCGACGGCGTCGACGGCGTCGACCGCCTGCCGGACTTCCCGGAGGGGCAGAAGCTGGTGTGGCTGTCCCAGACGACGCTGTCTGTCGACGAGACCATGGAGATCGTCAACAAACTGCACGAGCGTTACCCGAACTTGGAGAACCCGCCGAGCGACGACATTTGTTACGCCACCCAAAACCGCCAGGCCGCAGTGAAGAAGATCGCGCCGCAAAGTGACCTGGTCATCGTGGTTGGCTCCCAGAACTCGTCCAACTCGAAACGCCTCGTCGAGGTCGCGCTCGAGGCCGGCGCGCAGGAGTCCCACCTGGTCGATTACGCCCACCAAGTCGACGATGCCTGGTTCGACGGTGTCAACACCGTCGGCGTGACCTCCGGCGCGTCGGTGCCGGACATCCTCGTCCGCGAACTGCTCGACTACCTGGGGGAGAAGGGCTACGGCGACGTGGAAGAGGTCACCACCACCGTGGAGACCATCACGTTCTCCCTGCCGCGCGAACTGCGCCTGCCGCGCCGCGAGGCACCGCTCGAGGCATAAACCCCGCCGAGAACGACCAAAGGCCTTGCCCCGTTGACATCGGGACAAGGCCTTTAGCCTTTGTACAAGTCCTCGCCGAGGCGGTGAACCGCACGTGAAGAACCACCGGTTTCTCCGGATCTACGCGAGCCACTCGCATTTGCCTTGCGACGACGCGCCCCCTCCGACTTCGCCCGCTCCAACAACTCCTGCACAGGAACCGACCGAGCCTGCTCGCGAGCCCTCCGTCCTTGCGAATTCGTGCGACGGTTGCTGCGGTTCTGTGACGTCCGCTCAGCCATCTCGCGGCGCTGGATCGCAGCATTCTGGCGACGAATCAACCGCAACCGCACCGCAGCGATCACAAGCGAACCTGCGGTGGTGAAAAACAAGACTGGGAAATACTCCGCCACCGGGTACACGATGCCAAGCAGAGCAGTCTTCGCGCTCGCCCCACCCGCCGAAAGGCCGTCGCGTGACATGCCATACCCCGTCGCCACCAGTGCGGCGACGAACATGAGCGGTGCGCTCGTGACCGTTAGGGACAGACCCTTCGGGTTCACCAGCGTGGTCACCGCAATGACCGCGAGGGTGTACAGCGCAAGAAACGGCCACGAAAATACACCGGCAGACAGCGACAACAGTGCCCCGGTGAACAAGGCGGCGAAAACGATGCCGAGTCCAGACCCCGTCGGCAACCCAACAAAGGTGGTGGACGTAGGGGAATGGCTCCGGCTCGAAAGATGTGACACGCTGACGCAGTTTACCTGCCGTCGTCCTCCGCCATGTGCCGGGCACGCGCCGAAATAGGATTCAGCTCTGGAGCCTGTTCCCTCCGGGCAGGAACGTGAGCCTCCTCGAGCTTACGTGCCGTGACCATCACGCGGGAATCCATCGATGCCAACGTGGCGTTATAAGCCTCAACCGCCTTTTCCAATGAGGCGCCGACTTTGTTGTAGTGGCGGGCCATCGTCGATAGACGCTGGTGCAACTCTGCCCCGAGGCGCTGGACCTCCTTCGCGGACGCGTTGATGGACTCCTGACGCCAGCCGAGGGCGACTGTGCGCAACAGTGCAAACAGCGTGGTCGGGGTGGCGATGACGACGTCGCGTGAAAACGCATAGTCAAGCAGTTCCGGGTCGAGGCCGAGCGCCGCATCCAAAAACGGATCCGCTGGCACAAACAACACGACGAACTCCGGGGTCGGCTGGAACGCGTTGATGTACGCCTTGTTCGACAACGTATCCACATGCGAACGCAGCAAATGCACATGGCGACGCAGGTGGGCGTCGTGCTCCTCCGGATCATCCGTGTTCAACGCGTCCAGGTAGGAACCGAAGGGAACCTTCGCGTCCACAACAATGTTGCGCCCCTGGGTAAGGCGGATGATCATGTCGGGGCGGACGCGGGTGTCGTCGATACGCATGTGCGCCTGCGTATCAAAGTCAACGTGTTCGAGCATGCCACCGAGCTCCACAACGCGCTCTAGCTGCATCTCGCCCCACCGTCCGCGGGTCTGCGGGGAGCGCAAAGCGGTGATGAGCTGGTCCGTGCGGTCGCCGAGACGCGCGGAGGTCCGTCCGATCGCCTGGACCTGACCTGCGATTGCCGACGACGCCACTGCCTGCTGCTTATCCATCGCATCAATCTGCTCACGCATGTCCTTCAACGCGCGAGCGACGGGGCGGAGATCCTGTGGCGGAGCCGGCTGAGGTGCAGAACGGCGAAACCACGCCACGCCAGCGAATACCCCGACGATAAACCCGGCGAGGAGACCCGTTGCAAGGATAAGAAAGACCGTTGACGTTTGCATGCCGCAGATCTAACCACCCCGGCACGACACACTACTCGCCGGGTTCGCTTTTATGTTCGAACTCCCTGCGTCGCAAGATGGTGCGGCTGCCCACCTCGCGCAACTTCTTCAGGCTATTCGCGCTGAAGTGGGGTGAGTCATCGTCCTGTGCAGCTGGATCGTCGTCAGGGGTTTGCGGAGCGTTGACCCAGTCGCGCTCGCCGCGCCACGCCTCGCGCTTGTGCACCGACTCTGCCTCGTCGATTTCCGCGATGAGCTTGCCCTCTTCGGTGGCAAAAGTGAGGTCCTCGGCACTGACCTCGCCGGCGTTGATGCGCAGGATGTCCAACACGTAGCGGTACACCACAGCGATCATCGCAGCTGTCGGCACCGCGAGGAAACCGCCCATGAGGCCGAAGAGGCCACCGCCGACGGTCACGGAGATCAGCACGATCACCGGGTGCAAGTTCATCGCCTTGGACTGCAGTAGGGGAGAGAGCACGTTGCCCTCAAGCTGCTGGGTGGCCAGGACGATGCCGAGCACGATCAGGGCCTTGGTGAACCCGAGCGTGACCAGTGCGATCAGGACCGCCAGCGCGCCCGCGACCACCGCACCGACGATCGGGATGAAGCCTGCAACGAACGTAATAATCGCAAGCGTGAACGCCATGGGAACGCCGACGATGGCAATGCCGATGCCGATCACCAGCGCATCGATAAGCGAGCACACCGCCTGCGCCCTGATGAAGCCCGACAGGGTGTTCCAAGCGCGGGTCAACAGTTCCGTGAAATGGAGTCCCGTGCGTCCGCCCGTCGCGCCGCGCAGCCACGGCAGGAAGCGGTGGCCGTCCTTCAGGAAGAAGAAGGTCAGCACGAACAGCACCATCAGCGTCACCGACAGGCCTGCCGCGGTGTTGATGCCGGAGAACACGCCACCGGCGATGGCGCCGGCCTGGTTCTGGACCCACCGCGTGATTTCGTCGACACCCTCGTTCAGGTTCTCCGGGTTAAGGTTCAGCGGTGGACCCTGCGCCCACAACTGCAGGCGCTGCACACCCTCGAGCGCCTGGATGTACAGCAGCCGCGATTGGCCCACAATATCGGGGGCGACGATCATGCCGAGGGCTGCCAGCACGCCGAAGAACAGCAACATGGTCACCATGGCCGCGAGGCCATCGGCGAACTTATGGTTGCGCAGCCAGCTCGCAACCGGGGCAAGCACCGTGCACACAATCAGCGCGAGCACCGCAGGCAACACGCCGACCCAAAAGGCGCCGATGAGCTTGCCGATTGCGAAGAAAAACAGCGCGATGACCAGCAGGCGCAGCGTAAATTTCGCCCCGGAGGAAACCCAGGCGTTAAACACCACGATGCGATCGACGCGGTCGTCGCGCTTGTCTGCAGGCTGAATCGGAGCGGTCACGCGAACTATTGTGCCCCACTGCACATTGCTTTGCGACGAACCCCTCACAACCAGCGCCACAACGTGGGATAGGATGGAGCGCCGTGAGCCTTACTCTTGGAATTGTCGGTCTGCCCAACGTCGGTAAATCCACCTTGTTTAATGCGCTGACGCGTAACGAGGTGCTTGCCGCTAACTACCCGTTCGCCACCATCGAGCCGAACATCGGCCTGGTGGAGCTGCCGGATCCGCGCCTGGACCGGCTGGCGGAAATCTTCGACTCGGAGCGTGTGCTGCCCGCGACCGTGTCCTTCGTGGACATCGCCGGCATCGTCAAGGGCGCGTCCGAGGGCGAGGGCATGGGCAACGCCTTTTTGGCCAACATCCGCGAGGCGGACGCGATCTGCCAGGTGGTGCGTGCGTTTTCCGACGACAACGTCATCCACGTCGACGGCCAGGTCAACCCGTCCTCCGACATCGACGTGATTAACACCGAGCTGATCCTCGCGGACCTGCAGACCATCGAGAAGGCCCTGCCGCGTCTGGAGAAGGACGGCCGCAAGGACAAGGACATTGCCGACCAGGCCGAGGAGGCTAAGAAGGCCCAGGCCATTCTTGAAGACGGCCGCACCCTGTTCGCCGCCTCCAAAACCCGGCGACATCGACCTGGCGCTGCTGCACCACCTGCACCTGATGACCGCCAAGCCGTTCCTCTACGTCTTCAACTCCGACGAAGCCGTGCTGACCGACGAGGCGAAGAAACAGGAACTGCGCGAACTCGTCGCCCCTGCCGAGGCTGTGTTCCTCGACGCCCAGACCGAAACCGAGCTGCTCGAACTTGACGACGAAGACGCAGCCGAGCTCCTCGCCGCCGTCGGCCAAAACGAACCAGGTTTGAAGACCCTGGCCAAGGCCGGCTTTGACACCCTCGGCCTGCAGACCTACCTCACCGCAGGCCCGAAGGAGGCTCGCGCCTGGACCATCCACAAGGGGGACACCGCCCCGAAGGCCGCAGGCGTGATCCACTCCGACTTTGAAAAGGGTTTCATCAAGGCCGAGATCGTCGGCTTCGAAGACCTGGACGCGCTCGGCTCCATGGCCGAGGCCCGCGCCGCCGGCAAGGTCCGCCAGGAAGGCAAGGACTACGTCATGGTCGACGGCGACGTGGTGGAGTTTCGTTTCAATGTAACCTGAGGCGCGCTAGTGTTAGCGGCATGACAACACGTGCTGCTATTTACCTCCGTATCTCGCTCGATGCTGCCATGGACGGCCTCGCCATCGACCGGCAGCGCCAGGACTGCGAAGCCCTTGCCGAGCAACGCGGCTGGGACGTCGTGCATACCTACGTCGATCAGTCGATCTCCGCGTCGAAGAAGGACGTGGACCGCCCCGACTACGACGCGATGGTGGCGTCCTTTGAGCGCGGCGAGATCGACGCGATCATTTGCTGGGACCTCGACCGCCTCACACGGCAGCCCTGGCAGCTCGAAGAGTGGATCGACAGGGCAGAGGAGCAGGGGCTGAAACTCGTCACTGCGAACGGTGATGCTGACCTTGCCACCGACGGCGGCAGAATGTACGCGCGCATCAAAGCAGCCGTGGCACGCGGCGAGATCGAGCGAAAGAGCATGCGCCAGTCTCGTGCGCAACAGCAACGCGCCGAGCAGGGCCGCTGGTACTCCGGCGGTGTGCGCCCTATCGGCTACACCTCCACCGGCGAGATCATTCCATCCGAAGCCGCCGCCGTGCTCGGTATGTTCCGCGCTGTCGAGAGGGGCAACTCCATGCGCGACATTGCGCGCGCCTTATCTGGGGTCGATCAACCGGGCTTGCCGGATATCCCGACCACGCCGCGCCATATGTACACCGTGGTCACAGAGCGCAACGCTCGACGCCGCGCTGAAGGCCAGGAAGAAAAGCCGGTTCCCGACGCGCAGCCGTGGGCCTACACGTCGTTGCACTCGATCCTGCGCAACCCCGTGTATGCGGGTTACTCCACTTATAAGAAGGCCAAGCGCAAAGGCGTGAAGAACAAATACCGCCGTGTCACGCATATCGTCCGCGACCCCGATACCGGCGAGCCGGTGAAAGGGCAGTGGGAGCCGATCGTCACACCAGATCTGTGGTGGCGCGTGCAGAACGTGCTCGACGATCCCGACCGGCTGACCAACAAGGAGCGCCGGAACACTCGCCGCCATCTCGGCTCGGGTCTGTATGTCTGCGACGAGTGTGGCAACCCCGTGCGCACACATGCCGACCGCTACCGCTGCGCCGCCTGTGGATTAGTGCGCACACATAGCGTCGATGATTTTGTGCTCGCCGTGATCCGCGCCCGCCTTGGCCGTGACGACCTGGCGGACCTGCTGCCGACTGTGGACGACGACGAGGTCAACGCCATCGACGACGAACTCGCTGAGCTTCGCGCAAAGCTCGCCCGCGTCCAGGCTGACTACGATGAGGAGCTTATCGAGGCCCGTGACCTCAAGCGCGCGCGAAACCGTTATGAGCCGCAGATCGAGAAACTCGAAACGCGCCGTGCCCGTCTTGCTGGCGCATCGGCGCTGCTCGACACAACCGGCTACGCCTCGCCCGTGGATGCCTTCGACAACGCAGAGCTTGCCGTGCAGCGCCGAGTCATCAATACCCTGTGCCAGGTGCGCCTGCGCCGTGGCGTGCGCGGCACCAAGACCTTTAACCCTGAATCGGTGCAGATCGTGTGGAACTAGGTTGCAGTGTGTGACACGTCAACAATCGCGCGCATGCGCTGCGGCGCGCAAAGCTCTTACGAAGGAACGCCACGGGAGCCGGCAGTTCGGGGGAGATCTGCCTTCGTGTATCGGGGGCGACACTGCTCAACCGTGGCGTTCGCAGGAAGTATGACACGGCTCTTGTTACCCCAGAGGTCGTAGGTTCGAATCCTGCCCCCGCTACCATGTCATGAGTCGCGTCATGCTTGACGGATGAGT
>NZ_KV821329.1:0-291 GCF_001815635.1 Corynebacterium sp. HMSC075D04 | reverse complement strand
ACCAATCCAGCATTTTGCGTTGGTGCTCACCGCGTCTGCCGCGATGAGTTCTCGCAAGGAGCTTCAATTGGGCGTTGATGCCGCCTTCAAGACTGTTGGTGGTGGATTTGATCCGATGCGGCTTAAGCACGCCTTTCGGGGGCTTGAGGTAGACAAACAGCAGGTCATTGCGCCACAGGTGGTTGAGACTGTTGTAGGCCTTGCGCACGTTGACATGGGTCCACACGAGTGTGTCTTCCCCTGTTTTTGGGTCTTTGACCTGTGTCTTTTCGTTGAGCCAATCCTTGTAGA
>NZ_KV821328.1:0-707 GCF_001815635.1 Corynebacterium sp. HMSC075D04 | reverse complement strand
CCGCCACGATCAGACAGCCACCTGCGGTGTAGGTCCCGTCGATGAAGATCTGGTCGTAGACCCTGCCTGCATGACCGATGGTCGGGTCAGGCACGTCAACCAGCCAGCACCAGCTAAACCGTCGTTTCATGGTGGCAAGGCTGACCCCGTGGCGTTGAGCCATTGCCCTTAACGAGGTTGACGTGGTGCAGTGATCGATGAACTGAGCCTGCAGCGTTGGTTAGATCGTCACGGCGTTTCACGCTGGACGCACCGCAAGCCTTGCATCGCCATCGGGTAGTTCCGTTGCTGGTGGTGCCGTTTCGTTTCATATCGCCGCCACAATGGCAGCGTGGTCGGTTCTTTGGCATTGGGCAACCGAACCACCGCCCCGTAGCACACCAAGGCAGCCACACCGTGGATTGAGAGCGAAACTGCCAGATATATACCCGCAGCGCTTATACTTTCAGCATTAACCCAGATCAACTGCCGAAAATCAGTCCAACCAGACACACTTTTTGAGCCTTAACCCGGGATTTGCGCCCAGAGCGGCCTTCACTCTGCGGTGCTCATCGTCTAGTTCCTCGACATCGTCTAGCTCCCCGCGAGGGCAACCAGACGATCAGCTCCATACTGAAAACGGTCCCCAATATGACCTGGGGAAACGTCGAGGCCACTGCGAGACCGTCTAGCGGTGTCATGTCTCATGACTTTTTGGACATGGAGTC
>NZ_KV821327.1:0-467 GCF_001815635.1 Corynebacterium sp. HMSC075D04 | reverse complement strand
GGGTTCTGCTTCCAAAATTCGGTTTCCACCTCGACCGGGGTTCGGTATCCCAAGCTTTGGTGAAGCCTTGTCTCGTTCCACCATGACACCCACTCGAACGTCGCGATTTCTACCTCGACAACGTCATTCCACCTGCGGGTATGGATCAGCTCGTTCTTGTAGGATCCGTTGACGTTTTCAGCAAGAGCATTGTCGTAGGAGTCACCGACAGTTCCGGTGGAAGCTGTAATGCCGTGTTGGGTAAGTCGCTCGTTGTAGACCACGCTGACGTACTGCGATCCGTGATCCGAATGGTGAATGAGACCTGTTGTTTCCTCAGCACACACGATCGCCTGGTTAAGAGCTTGCAACGGCAGTGCTTCGGTGCGCATGGAATCTGATAACGCCCACCCAACGATCCGTCGAGAGTAAACGTCGGTGACAAACGCGGCGTACACAAAGCCTTTCTTCGTGCGCACATACGTAAT
>NZ_KV821326.1:0-628 GCF_001815635.1 Corynebacterium sp. HMSC075D04 | reverse complement strand
TGGTTGGGTGTGTCTCCACCCGGACATTTTTAAAACAAACAGGTGGCAGTACCACACTCGGATACTCAACCACCACACCCACAACTGTGGGCGAAAAATAAAAGCTCCTTAGAAAGGAGGTGATCCAGCCGCACCTTCCGGTACGGCTACCTTGTTACGACTTCGTCCCAATCGCCGATCCCACCTTCGACAGCTCCCATGACAGGCCACTGGCTTCGGGTGTTACCAACTTTCATGACGTGACGGGCGGTGTGTACAAGGCCCGGGAACGTATTCACCGCAGCGTTGCTGATCTGCGATTACTAGCGACTCCGACTTCATGGGGTCGAGTTGCAGACCCCAATCCGAACTAAGGCCGGCTTTCAGCGATTAGCACACCCTCACAGGCTCGCAAACGCGTTGTACCGACCATTGTAGCATGTGTGAAGCCCTGGACATAAGGGGCATGATGATTTGACGTCATCCCCACCTTCCTCCGAGTTAACCCCGGCAGTCTCTCATGAGTCCCCACCATCACGTGCTGGCAACATAAGACAAGGGTTGCGCTCGTTGCGGGACTTAACCCAACATCTCACGACACGAGCTGACGACAACCATGCACCACCTGTACACCAACCACAAAGGGAAA
>NZ_KV821325.1:0-61183 GCF_001815635.1 Corynebacterium sp. HMSC075D04 | reverse complement strand
GTGCGTTTCCTGGCTGTCGTCACGGAGCAGACAATTGCGAGTTACATCACGTGGAAGCGTGGCGGCATGGTGGGGAGACCAATATTGGCAACCTGGCGCCGTTGTGTCGCTATCACAATCGGGTCAATGATGATGATCCGTGGCGTAAGAAACGCGGCCGGATCGTGATGGTGCGGGGTGCCCCAGTATGGATCTCACCCCGCGGCTTCCCGGTGAAAAACACCACCCGCGGGGCAATGGACCAACTATTTGGCGAGGCGTTCCCGACGTAGTTGGGCAACATCCTCGAGATCAAGCGGAGCCAACTCCGCAAGCGGCACGTCCAGCGCGCGTGCAATGAGCAAATCCGCCAACTGCGGGTTTCGCGCGAGCGCCGGACCGTGCATGTACGTGGCGATCACGCTGCCCTGCACCACGCCATCCACTTTCGCGTCTGTGCGTGTGGCGGTGCTCGGTGCTGCGGTTGCGGCAGCACCAGCACCGGCAGGCACACCGTTGCCGACGCCGCGCGTCACCACACCCAGCGCCTCCGCCTCAGGGCCGAGCACGGTGGCGCCCATGTGGTTCTCAAAACCAGTTAGCGGCTCGGTCAGTTCGGCGGTGATGCCGGCCTGCGTCGGCTCGGACAGGAGTTCGCCCGTCGCGCGGGTATCCAACGGCGACGTGGTGATGTCCAGAAGCCCCACGCCCTCAACCTCCTCGCCATGCGCACGGAACGTATGTCCCAACACCTGCAAACCGGCGCACACCGCGAAGACCAGACGACCATCAGCGGCAGCCGCCTGCAGCCCCGGCGAGGCGTTCAGGCGGGCAGCGGCGATCAACTGGGCGGAGTCCTCGCCGCCGCCGAGGGTGTAGATGTCACAGGTGGCGGGGATGTCGTCGTTAAGCAAAAAGCGCTCGATGTGCACATCGATACCGCGCAGACGCGCACGCTCCTGCAACACCAACGCATTGCCATCATCGCCGTACGTGCCCAACACGTCGGGCAACACAAGACCAATGGTGAGTTTAGGCACGGTAATCCTCCTGCTTCGACAGCGCGCGGCGCAGATTCAGCAACGCCGTGTAGTTGGCCAACACCTCCACGCGACCCGGCGGGCAGGCGCGAATCGCCTCCACAGGGTCCGGGACGCGCTCGTGGGCGATGCCGCCGTACGTCAGGCGCACCGCAAGGTCAGTGGCGCGCTCGCCGGCGGCGACGACGTGGGTGTCGCCGAAGTCCTCGAACTTCACGTCCCACAGCCACGAGACGTCCTCGCCGTCGCCTTGCTTGGCATTGACGGCGATGACCACGCCGTCGGCGTCACGGTCCACCATCGACAGCGCCTCCTGCCATCCGGCCGGGTTCTTGGCCAAAAGCAGGTGGATGTCGTGTTCGCCGAGGTGGACGGTGGTGTAGCGACCGGCGACGTTGTCCACTTCGCTGGCGGCGCGCACCGCGTCGTCGAGCGGCACCCCGAAGGCCTCGACGGCGCACGCGATGGCTTGGGCGGCGTTGCCCCGGTTCGCGCGCCCGGGCAGTTTCAGGTCGAGCACCGCTGCGCCTTGCGGAGTTTGCAGGGCGTTGTCGGTGACGGTGTATTGCGGGGTGGGGCGGCGGAATTCGCGGCCGTCGGGGAGGGGTTCGACGGCGTACCAGTCAGTTTCTTCGTCGTGCGTGACGGAGGAACGCACGACGTGCCCGCCGGAGCGTGGGTTGGTTACGGAGTCGCCGAGCCAGCCGGCGCCCGCGGCGACCCAGATGACGTTGGGGTGGTCGTAGGCGATCGAGGAGATGAGCACATCATCGCAATTAGCGACGACCACCGCATCCGGATGCGCCATCACCGCCCCACGTAGCGCGCGTTCGATGGAGTTGATCTCGCCGACGCGGTCTAATTGGTCGCGCGTGAGGTTCAGCAGGACGAACGCTTTCGGCTGCAGACGCTCGGCAACTTTGGGGACGTGCAGTTCGTCGCACTCGAGCACGATGGCCTCCGCGTCCTTGCCGGCGAGCAAAGCGGAGATGATGCCGGCGTCCATGTTGTCGCCGCCGTCGTTGGTGGCCACGGTGTGTTTCGTGCGGACGGCGCCGGCGAGCATGCGGGTGGTGGTGGATTTGCCGTTGGTGCCGGTGACCAGCACGGTGGGGCGGCCGCCGCCGAGGGTGGCCATGATGTTCGGGTCGATCGCGCCTGCGACGAGGCCGCCGATCATGCCGCCGGCGCCGCGTCCGGTGGCGCGGGAGGCTGCGGTGGCGAGGTTGGCTGCGGTCGTCGCTAGGCGTGCCCGGGCTCGGGAGATGGGTCCTTGCATGCGCACAAGGCTACTCTGCGGGGGTCATGTCTCCTATTAGGCGGGCGAATTCGTCGCCGGAGACGACGGGGATGTTTTTGCGGTCGGCGTGCATGGCTTTGCCGCGGAGTTCGGCGCCGTGGAGTTTGGCGTCGGAGACGGTGACGGAGGTTTCGCGGGTGAGTTTTTCGCGGTAGGTCAGGCCGGCGCGCATGGCGGCGTCGATGAGGTCGTCGGGGTTGCGGGTGATGTCGTCGGAGATGACGAATTCCATGCCGGGTTTGAGCCCGTCGTTGCTGAGGGGGCCGGGGTTGGCGGTGAGTGCGGGGGCTTTTTCGGCGTCGACGCGGATGGCGCTGCGTTGGAGGCCGAATTTGTCGCCGGTGAGGTCGGCGGGGTTGTAGGTGGCGGGGTTGTCGGCCATGTGGAGGTACATGGCGATGAGTTTGAGGGTTTGTTCGCGGGAGAAGTCGGCTTCGGGGATTTGGGCGCGTTCGAGCGAGGCGGTTGCGGGTGGGGATGCGACGCCAATCATGTTGGCGACTGCGTTGATGCGGGTGTCTGTGGGGATGTGGCCATTGCGTTGCGACGACGCCAGCACGTCCACAATCATTTCCGGCCGCGGCACGTGTCCGACACGTTGGCGTCGTTTGTTGCCTCGGCCGCGGCGTGAGCGGTTGGCGCGGGCGGCGGCGTTCATGGCGCGTTTCGCCTCGGAGACGATGAAGCCCCAGGTGGTGGGGGCGTCGTGGACGATGAGGGTGCGGCCGTCGAGAAGTTTGTCCAGTGTGCGCAGGTGGCGGGAGAAGCGTGGCGCTTGGGCGAAGTCGTGTGGGGTGAGGCCGTGGGTGTGGGCGGGGCCGGGGTCGGTGCCGGGGTTGATCACGGCGTGGAAGTCTTCGCCGATGCGGCCGGAGGCGTCGAAGGTGACTGCGTCGATGGTGAGCAGGCGTGCGGTGGCCGGGTGGATGCCGGTTGCCTGCACGAATACTGCGACGAAGGGGTAGTCACTCATTGTTCAGAGGGTACTACGGCTCGGTGACCTCATACAGCGGGCGGTCGAGCGGGGCGTTGGATCGGACTTTGAAGCCGCCGATGGAGTATTCGTATGGGCGTGGGTCGGGCGCCGGGGCAGGTGCGGGTGCGGGGGCCGGTGCTTGCTCTTGTGCCGGAGCGGGTGCGGGTGCCGGGGCAGGAGCAGGCGCTGGTGCCGGCACGGGAGCGGGAGCGGGCGCGGGAGCGGGCGCAGGTGCCGGTACGGGCAGTTGCTGCTGCGGGGTGGGCACGCGCACGGCGGGGGCGCTTGGCGCGGGTGCTTCGGAAGGCTCGGGCGATTCCGATGACTCCGACGCCTCCGACGGTTCGGACGTCTCGGGCGTCTCCGACTCAGACGATTCCGACGATTCCGACGTGGTCGTGTTGGTGACGGTTTCGGGGAAGGGGGAGACGGAGCTTTGGTCTTCGCGCCAGGATGCGCTGATCATGGTGGTGCCGACGACGGTGACGGCGACGGCGATGACGGCGGCTCCGGCGGCGACAAGGCGGCCGGCGATGCTGTTGCGGCCTGTGGTGTCGAGTTCGGCGTGTTCTTCGGTGTCGGCTGCGAGGGCTGCGGCTTCGGCGTCGACGGTGGCGAAGAATCCGGTGTCGTCTTCGCGCGGCAGGGCGGGCAAGAATGGCAGGGGTGAGATGTTGAGGTCGCCGGTGTGTGGGGCGGCGTCGATAGTCAGCGTGTGGCCGTCGGTGGTGCCGCGGGCGACGATGGTGAGGTCGCGTGCGGTGAGATCGGCGATGGTGTCGGCAAGTTCCGGAGCGTCTAGCTTTGCGACGACGCGCCCATCGACCGACACGTCCCCACCCGGAGCGATCACTGCCAGGACTTGGGTGGGGTGTTGGTCGGTTTCGTATGGGCCCACCGCGTAGGTCTGGCCGCTGGGGAGGAGGACCCAGGGGGCGCGGGGTGGTTCGTTGGTGGGGATGGACAGGCTGGGGACGGCGAGGTCGAGGACGATGTCGTCGCCGTCGATGCGTGCGCGCACTTGGGGTGCGAAGCCGTGGCGGGCGATGTGGTCGAGGTCGGCGCGGCGCCCGGCGCTCAACACGCCAACTACGGCGTCACCGTGCAGTACCTCGAACCCGCCTCGGTCGAGGGGGTTGAGGGTGGCGGTGAAGGGGGTGGCGGTGGGGTCGTCGATAAGCGGGTGCTCAATGGGGACGTCAAATCCGCCACCGGGTACCGCGTAGGTTCGCATCCGTTCTCCTCACCGCCTGTAAAGGTGTGCCCAAGTATAGACCTCTTGGGCAAGGCGGCCTAGTTCGCGGCGTAGGAGCGATTCACAGCCGACACGATTGCTTCAAGCGAGGCACGTGTGGTGGAGCCGGCGATGCCGACGCCCCAGGCGGAGGTGCCGTCGACGTCGGCGTAGATGTAGCAGGCTGCGTCGGCGTCGTCGCCTGCGGTGCGGGCGCGCTGCGAGTAGTCCTGCACTTCGAAGTCGATGCCGATCTGCTCGAGTGCGTTGGCGAATGCCGCGATGGGGCCGTTGCCGGAGCCTTGCACTTCTCGACGAGCCCCCTCGTACGACACCACCGCCGACACGCGCGTGTCTTCGCCTTCTTCTTCGGCGGCGTCGATGCGGTAGGACGCCAGGTCCAGCGGGGTGTCCAAGTCGAGGTACGTCTGAGCGAAGATGTCCCACATGTTCTTGGAGTTGACTTCGCCGCCTTCGGAGTCGGTGATGTTTTGCACAACGGCGGAGAACTCCGGCTGCATGGCCTTGGGCATGTTGATGCCGTGGTCGGTCTTCATGATGTAGGCAACGCCGCCCTTGCCGGATTGGGAGTTGACGCGGATGACGGCTTCGTAGGTGCGGCCGACGTCCTTCGGGTCGATGGGCAGGTAGGGCACTTCCCAGGTGGTGTCGCGCAGTTCGTCCCAGGTGACGTCTTCGCTGGTGGCGTCGGGGCGGACGGTTTGGGCGAGCGCGTCGAGGCCCTTGTTAATGGCGTCTTGGTGGGAGCCGGAGAATGCGGTGAAGACGAGGTCGCCGCCGTATGGGTGGCGCTCCGGTACGCGCAGTTGGTTGCAGTATTCGACGACGTCGCGGATGCGGGAGATGTCGGAGAAGTCGATTTGGGGGTCGACGCCTTGGGTGAGCATGTTCAGGCCGAGAGTGATCAGGTCGACGTTGCCGGTGCGCTCGCCGTTGCCGAACAGGCAGCCTTCGATGCGGTCGCCGCCGGCGAGGTAGCCGAGTTCGGCTGCGGCGACGCCGGTGCCGCGGTCGTTGTGGGGGTGCAGGGAGAGGATGACGCTGTCGCGGTGCTCCAGGTTGCGGTGCATCCATTCGATGGAGTCGGCGTAGACGTTGGGGGTGATCATTTCCACGGTGGCGGGCAGGTTGATGATCATCGGGTTGTCTGGCGTGGCACCCATCTTTGCGACGACCGCGTCACAGACCTCCTTTGCAAACTCCAGCTCGGTGCCCGTGAAGGATTCGGGGGAGTATTCCCAGCGCCAGTTGGTGTCGGGGTAGTCGGCGGCGATGGTTTTGATCAGTTCGGCGGCGTCGGTGGCCAGGGCCTTGATCTGCTCGCGGTCCTTGCGGAACACCACGCGGCGTTGCAGTTTGGAGGTGGAGTTGTAGAAGTGGACGATGACGTTCTTCGCGCCTGCGCAGGCTTCGAACGTGCGGCGGATCAGGTGCTCGCGGGCTTGGACGAGGACCTGGATGGTGACGTCGTCGGGGATCATGTCCTTTTCGATGATCTCGCGCACGAAATCAAAATCCGTCTGCGATGCGGAGGGGAAGCCGACCTCGATCTCCTTGAAGCCCATTTCCACCAGCAGGTTGAACATGCGGCGCTTGCGTTCGGGGCTCATTGGGTCGATCAGGGCTTGGTTGCCGTCGCGCAGGTCAACGGCGCACCACTGTGGCGCGTGCGTGATTTTCTTGTCGGGCCAGGTGCGGTCCGGCAGGGTGATGTCTTCTACTTCTTGGGCGAAGGTCAGGTAGCGCTCGACTGGCATTTGGGAGCCGCGCTGCTTGTTCCAGGCGGGTTGGCCTTCGTTGCGTGGGCCGGAGGGGGTTTGGATTTCGCGGGGTGCAAAGAAGTCGGACATTGTTTGGTTCCTTCATTGTCGGGGGTGTCCACGGCCGGCAATGAGAAACTCCGCGACGGGGTGCCGGCCGTGTTAGTGGGCCTGATTCCCGCCGCGGCGTAGAAGGAGAAGCGTCCGTTGCGACATGCGTCACACCCTACATCACTTTATGGAAACTCGTGTGAGGAACGCCGCGGAGATGAGCATCACGCTTATCGACGACCCCACCAGCACGTACCCAAGCACCGACTGGTGCCTGAAGCTTTCACCCAGCAACGTCAGACTGAGCGAGAACGCCAGCAGGGGTTCGACGATCTTGGAGGCTGGCAGGGAGGTGGCCAGGTTGCCGGCGGCGAAGGCGTATTGCTGCACGATGGTGCCGGCGGTCGCGGCGACCAGCATCGCCCACAGTTGCCAGGAGGCGAGCAGTCCAGAGACGCCGCCGTGGACGAACGCGTCCACCGCCACCTTGGAGAACACGGCCTGGAAGCCGAACATGGCGCCGCAGATGATGCCGTCGATGAGTGCGCGGGTGTTGGGGCGTCGTCGAGAAGCAATGGCGAGGGCAAGTATCGAGACCACCGCACCGACCCCCACCACGGTGGCCCACTCCCAGGTCGCGGGCTCGCGCTCGCCGGGGATGGGGCGGCCGAACACGATCACGCCAGCCACACTCGCGGTGAGAATGACCGCCCAAAAGGCTTCCGCCTGGTGCATCCGGCGATGCTCCGCACGCGCCGAAAACACCAACGTCAACATAAGGGAGAGCGCCAGGATCGGCTGCACCACAAGCAGCGTGCCAAACGCCAACGCCGCGGCTTGAAAACCGTAGGCCAAAAACGCAAGCCCCATCGACGCCCACCAGGCTGGCCGGCGCATGGACTTCACCACCGAACTGCCGTCACGCATGATCCGGTGGCGCCACACAGTGCCCGCCGCCATCGTCGCCGCCGAAAGCAGCGCGAAGACAACGGCGAGAAAAATACTATGCACGGTGAATGATATTAGCGAGAGACGCCAACCAACGCTTTTGGGACGCTATTCTTGACCGTTGGAATGCACGAAGGATCCGTGGGAGGCTGACATGGCACTGATTGTCCAGAAATACGGAGGATCTTCGTTAGAAAGCGCCGAGCGCATCAACGCGGTCGCCCGGCGCATTGTGGAGACGCGCCGGGCAGGAAACGATGTGGTGGTTGTCTGCTCGGCAATGGGTGACACCACCGACGAACTGCTCGACCTGGCAGAACAGGTCAACCCGAACCCGCCGGCACGCGAAATGGACATGTTGCTCACCGCAGGCGAGCGCATCTCCAACTCGTTGGTCGCCATGGCGGTCGACGCGCTGGGGGAGAAGGTGCAGTCCTTTACCGGCTCCCAGGCCGGCGTGATCACCACGGAGCGCCACGGCAACGCCCGCATCATCGAGGTCACGCCCGGGCGTGTGAAGGAAGCAATCGACGAGGGCAACATCGCCATCGTCGCCGGCTTCCAGGGCGTGAACCGTGAAACGAAGGACGTCACCACGCTTGGCCGCGGCGGCTCCGACACCACCGCCGTCGCGCTCGCCGCCGCGCTAGAGGCCGACGAGTGCGAGATCTACTCGGACGTCGACGGCGTCTACACCGCAGACCCGCGCATCGTGGCCGACGCCCGCAAACTGGACAAGCTTTGCTTCGAGGAGATGCTCGAGCTGGCCGCCAGCGGTTCCAAAATTCTTGTACTGCGCAGCGTCGAGTACGCGCGTGCCTTTAACGTGCCCCTGCGGGTGCGCTCGTCTTACAGCAACGACACCGGCACCCTGGTCGCCGGAGCATTGGAGGATATCCCCATGGAAGAAGCAGTTCTCACCGGTGTGGCCACCGACGATTCGGAAGGCAAGATCACCATCCTGGGCATCACCGACGAGGTGGGCGAGGCCGCCAAGGTGTTCCGCGCGCTCGCGGACGCTGAGGTGAACATCGACATGGTGATCCAGAACATCTCCAACATCGAGGACAACAAGACGGACATCACCTTCACCCTGCCGAAGGCCAACGGCGCCGCCACCATGGAACTGCTGCGCGCCATGCAGGTCAACGAAGGTTGGGACGACATTACGTACGACGATGAGATCGGCAAGGTATCGCTCGTCGGCGCTGGCATGAAGTCTCACCCGGGCGTGACCGCTGATTTCTGCGACGCGCTGCGCGACGCGGGCATCAACATTGAGATGATCACCACCTCCGAGATTCGCATCACCGCCGTGGTGCGCAAGGCCGACGTGGCCGAGGCGGCGCGTGCGATCCACTCGAAGTTTGACCTCGGCGGCGACGAGCCGGCCGTGGTGTACGCAGGCACTGGACGTTAAGGAGTTTTGCAAATGACCACGCTTGCTGTTGTTGGCGCGACTGGCCAGGTTGGCCGCGTGATGCGCGACATCCTTACCGAACGTAACTTCCCGGCGGATAAGGTGCGCTTCTTTGCATCGCCGCGCTCCGCCGGTACGACGATTGCGTTCCGTGGCGAGGACATCGTCGTCGAGGACCTGACCAAGGTCACGGAGGAGTCCGTCGCCAACGTCGACATTGCCTTGTTTTCCGCCGGTGGTTCCACGTCGCGCGAGTGGGCGCCCGTGTTCGCCGCAGCTGGTGCGACCGTGGTGGATAACTCCTCGGCGTGGCGCAAGGACACCGACGTCCCGCTCGTCGTGTCTGAGGTGAACCCGGAGACGGTGAAGAACTTGGCCAAGGGCATCATCGCCAACCCGAACTGCACCACCATGGCCGCGATGCCAGTGCTCAAGCCGCTTCACGACGAAGCCGGGCTGCGCACCCTTCGCGTCTCCTCCTACCAGGCCGTTTCCGGCTCTGGCCTCGCCGGCGTGGATACGCTGGCGAACCAGGTCGCCGAGTTGGGCGACCCGCACGTGCTGGTGCGTGACGGTGTGACCGACAAGAACAGCGATTTCGGCCCGTACGTCGCCCCGATCGCGTTCAACGCGCTGCCGATGGCGGGCTCGATTGTCGACGACGGCACCTTCGAAACCGACGAAGAACAAAAACTGCGCAACGAATCCCGCCGCATCCTGGACATCCCGGAACTCAAAGTCGCAGGCACGTGCGTGCGCATCCCGGTGTTCACGGGCCACACGATGGTGGTGCACGCGGAGTTTGAGAAGGAGATCACCCCGGAGCGCGCCGCCGAGGTGCTCGGAAACGCGCCGGGCGTGCGCGTCGTCGAGGTCCCGACCCCGCGCGAGGCAACGGGTATCGACGACTCCCTTGTCGGCCGCATCCGCCAGGACCAGACCATCGACGGCAACCGCGGCCTTGTGTTCGTGGTCTCCGGCGACAACCTGCGCAAGGGTGCCGCGCTGAACACGATCCAGATCGCCGAGTTGCTGGTCTAGCCGGTACATAAAAAAGAGGGAGCAGAACCTGCTCCCTCTTTTCGTATGTGCGGCTAGAGGCGGCGCTCCTCTTCCTCGCGCTCGGCGGCTTCGGCTGCCTCCTCGGCGGCGATCATGTCGTCGACGGTGCTGTCGTTCCACGGCTCGTCCGGGTTCGCCTTGTACTCCTCGGCCGACACGGGCTCCGTGTAGGAGATGTAGACCAGGTCGGAGGGGCTTTCGCGGTCTTCTTCGTCGTAGTCGATCTCGTCGTCGTCGAGAAGCTCTTGCGCAACTTCCTCCTCGAGTGCCTCGACGAGTTCCTCCTCATCCACGTTGGACTTGGACGTGATGTACTCGAGTTCGCGTTCCTCGTTCTTGGTAAAGCGCTCGCTCGGGTCCATCTTCTTGCGCGTCAGTTCGAGTGCGCGGCGGCGACGGTCGCCTTCCTTGCGCAGTTTCGGGATGCCGCGAAGCCACGCCAGGGTCATCACGGTGATCAGCAGGATGCCCAGGTAACCCAGGATCGGGTAGACGGTGGACACCAGCGACTGGAAGCCCACAAACGACAGCGCGAAGCCGATCAGGCAGGCGGCGACGAAGATGAGGCGGAATCGTTCTTCGCGGCCGCGGGCGAGGCGCTTGCCCAGGGCGTAGAACATGCTCAGCGAGGTGGCGAAGATCATGCCGAAGATGACTAGGGCCATGATGGTGCCCATGGTCGGGTTGAGGTCGGTGATCAGGGTGAGCAGCGGCATGTCGTCGCCTTCGACGGTCTCGATCTTCACCAGCAGCGACAGCGCCAGCAGGATCAGCATGACCAGGTAGCCCACGCCGCCCAGCAGGCCGCCGAGGCCGGCAGCGCGGGTGTCCAGTTGGTTACCGCCGATGACGATGGCCATGGACGTCACGCAGATGATGTTCAGGCCCGTGTAGTTCAGGGCGGCGACCCACCAATTCGGCAGTGACGTCTCCACGTTGGATGCGGCGATGTTGAGGGCGTCCCAGTCGGGGTGGCCGTTGACCAGGGTCCAGCCACAGCCGACGATGACGAAGATGAGCAGGAACGGGGTCAGCGCACCGATAGCGCCGGTGACCTTGTCCACGTCCAGCATGCCGAAGCCAAGCGTCATCAGCAGCATGAGCACCGCGCCGATCCACACGGGCAGGCCGAACTGTTGGTTGAGGTTGGCACCAGCACCGGCGAACATGACAAAGCCGATGGAGAACAGCGTCACAATGGTGGCGATGTCCAAGATCCAGCCCATGACTTTCGACGAAATCATGCCCAGCACTTCCATATGCTCCTTGGCTTGGAAGAACGAGCCGAGCTGGAGGATGGTTACGCCTGCGATCAGCATGAGGGCGGAGGAGAGGATCGCTCCCCACAGGCCCTGGGTGCCGAAGGCGGAAAAGTACAGCATGGCCTCCTGGCCGGACGCGAAGCCTGCGCCGACCACGGTGCCGATGAACGCGGCAGAGATAAGTAAGGCTTTTTTCAGCATGTAGATAATTTACTCGGTGCCAGCGATGATGTCGCGACGGGCCCGCGCAACCCGGGATCGGATGGTGCCCACGCGCACCCCTGCGATCTTCGCGGCTTCCTCGTAGGTGTAGCCCAGGACCTGCGTTAATACGAGTGCTTCGCGGCGTTCGGCGGGGAGTTCGTCGAGAAGCGAGCGCGCGTCGATGACGTCACCCCACGTGTTGGGGTTGTCGGGGCTGGGGTCGGAGGCGGCGACGGTTTCGTATTCGGCGGCGGACTTGCGGGGGCGTGCCATGTCGTGGCGGACGGAGTCGACCCAGGCGCGCCGCGCGAGCGAGAGCAGCCACGTGCGGGCGGACGAGCGCGCCTGGAAGCGCGGCAGCGACCCGAGGACGCGCAGGTAGGTCTCTTGGGTGAGGTCGTCGGCGTGTTGGGGGCCTGCGAGGTGGGCAAGCAGGCGCCACACGTCGTCTTGGGTGAGCCGGATGAATTCTGTGAGCGCGGCTTTGTCACCGCGGCCGGCGCGTAGCGCCAGTTCGGTGATGTAGCCTTCGTCGTTCCTGCTCACAACCTGTAGAGATTACAGTTTGTCGGACACCGTCACGCCGTAGAGGGAGCGGCCCATGATGAAGGATGCGACGGAGCCGACGATCCAGACGCCGAGGATGGCGATGATGGCGCGGATGAAGTCGTTGAGGTCGAAGCCGGTGGTGGACCAGGAGTAGATGAGTTTCGCGATGATCAGGATCGGAAACGCAATGACCACCAGGGGGCCGAGCAGGTTGACGCGCGTGAGCGCGTCGGGGGCGCGCAGTTGCAGGATGGTGGCTGCGATGACGCAGATGGTGGCCAGGATGACCAGGGCAGCGACGATGATTTCGTAAGCGGTCATTAGCGGCGTCCTCTCGAGATGATGCGGGCCATGGAGATCGTTGGGATCACGCCGCAGACGATGCCGGCGAGGATCGGGATCTCGTAGGCGATGGACGAAGTGTTCCACAGGGTCCAGACGAGGAAGATGGCGATCATGCCGTAGAAAACCATGTCGGCCATGACGGCGCGCGACAGTTCGTCTTTGGTCAGGATGACCGCTGCAAGCGAGATGAGTAGGCAGATGGCCATGATGATGAGGCAGGCCTGCATGATGGTGACAAACATTTAGTTCATCCTTTCTGCGGGCGGGACGGTGTCGTCGTCAGGCGTGGGGCCGTGGTCGACGTAGGGCTCCCATATGACGGTTGTTGGGTCGATGGGGCTATTGCGTAGCGACGGCCGCACGTGCTCCTCCATATCCGCCAGCCCAGCGATGACGTCTTCCGGGTCGGAGCCGAACGCGGCTTGCACCAGCAGGGTGATGGGGCCGCCGGGTTCGATGGGGTGGCGCAGGCCCATGGAGAGGGTGCCTGGGGTGGCGGTGATGGAGGTGGTGAACCAGAACACTTCCCAGTCGGTGCGCAGGCGCATGGGGTAGTAGATGACGATCGGTTCGATCTTGGTCGCCGGGTTGAATGCCTTGAACACGGCGTCGAAGCCTGCGGCGAAGATTTCTTTGATGATCCAGCAGGTGTAGCCCGCGGCGTGGATGATGCCTCGCATTAGTTATCGCCTCCGATGGAGTCGTCGCCAAGTACGGCGCTGGTGTAGGCGTCGACGTTGAGTAGGTCGTCGACTGCGGTGGTGGTGATGTCCCACATTTGGCCGGCGAAGATGAACATGCCGAGCGAGAGGATCATGAGCACCGCGGACGGCAGCATGAAGCTCACGCGCACGTTAAGCGCTTCGGGGTAGTGCTGCATGGGCCGGCCCCAGAACACGCGTTGCCAGAGGCGCATCATGGACAGCAGGGCGCCGAAGGAGGCGACGATGATGGCGGTGATGGCCACCCAGGAGCGCCAGTCGCCAGGTGTTGCGGCGGCGAGCACGATGGTGACTTTGCCGAAGATGCCGGAAAATGGCGGGAAACCGACGATGGAGAATGCGCCGGCGACGAAGACCGCAGACGTCCATGGGTCGCGCCGGGCGATGCCGGAGAGTTTGGCCATGGTGCCGGTGCCGTAGGTTTCTTCGATCGCGCCGGAGTTGAGCACCAGGGCGGCGATGGTGACCATGTGGTGCAGCGTGTAGAGCAGGCCGGCGGCCAGGGCGTAGCGGGCGTCGTCGTTAGTGAATGCCAGCATGATGAGGATGAACGGCATGCCGTTGACCATCTGGTAGGCGAGCACGCGGCGCATGGTGGATTCCGCCAGGCCTGCGTAGCCGCCGATGATCATGGAGATGACCATGACCACGATCAGCAGGGTGTTCCAGCGCGGGTCCATGTCGAACATGATCACCCAGATGCGGAAGAGCATGTAGACGGCGACCTTGGTGTGCAGGCCGGAGAACAGGCCCATCACGGCGGCCGAGGTGGACGGGTAGGTGCGTGGCAGCCAGGTGTAAACGGGGAACACGCCAGCCTTCGCAGCGATTGCGATGACGACGATGCCGGCCGCCACCGTTGCCGGGCCGTTGCCCGCAGCCACACCCTGCAGGGAGGCGAGGTTGACCACGCCGGTCACCGCATAGAGGTAGCCCACGCCGAGCACCAGCATTGTCGACGCCGCCAGGTTGACCAGCACGAACATACGCGCCGACAGCAGGCGGTGGCGGGTGCCCGACATGGCGATCAGGCCGTAGGAGGGCAGGAGGCAGACCTCGATCATGACGAAGAAGTTGAACAGGTCCGCGGTGAGCAGCGCGCCGCACACGCCGGTGATCAGCACCAGCGACAACGGTGTGTAGAAGCGTGCTTGGGTTTCGCCGACGGCGATGGCGAACCAGTTGGAGGTCAGCGCCACGATCATGGTGGTCACGATCATCACCGCGGAGAACGTATCCGCGGCGAACGAGATGCCAACGCCGCCTTGGTACAGGCCGATGACGTGGGCGATCGTGCCGTGCTCAGCGGTGTAGAGGTAGAGCCACACACCCATTGCCAGGTTGATCGCCGGGATGGCGATGGCGAGCGTGTTGTTGAGCTTCCTCCAGGGGCTCAGCGCCGTGACCGCGGAGACGATCAGCGGTAGCGCAACGAAGATAGGCAGGATTGCGTCGACGGCCATTAGTCTTTCACCTTCAGATCATCGTTGGTGACGTGGCTGATCTCGCGTGCGCGGATCTCTTCCAGCTTCTTGGGGTTGAGGCGCGCGTTGCGGCCGGCGGTGGACAGTGCGGAGGGGCTGAGCCACATCTTGGAGTAGCCGGCGTCGGTGCCGGTGGGTTGCTCGGCGGTGTCGTCGTTACGCCCGAGCGATGCGAGCATAAGCAGGATCGTGGTGGTTGCCATTGCGATGACGATGGCGGTCAGCACGAATGCCTGTGGCAACGGGTCGCCCATGTCTTCGAAGGGGACGCGGGAGGGGAATGCTTCGCCGCGCCAGGAGCCCACGCCTGCGGCGAGCAGGGTGAGGTTGGAGGCGTGGCCGAAGAGGGACATGCCGAAGACGATGCGCACCATGCCGCGTTGGAGTACGAGGTAGACGGATCCCGCGACGAGGACCGCGATGGTAAGTGCCATGACCATGGGTTAAGGCTCCTTCGTGATAACCGGCTGCGGGTCGTGCGCCGGGTTGATCGGGTCGGGGTGTGCGTCCACCGGGTTTTCCGGCGGGAGCGGCTCGGGGATGGACGGCAGTGGGTTTTCGGCTTCGTCGCGCGAGTAGTCCAGGTCGGACAGGTCGGCGCCGGGGCGCAGGTAGCCGCCGAGTGCGTTGATGGCGGCGGTGACCATGCCGAGCACGGCGAGGTAGATGCCGAAGTCGAAGATCAGGGAGGTGGTCATGTGTTCGCCGGCGACCTCGCCGTGGATGGCGTACATGAAACCGCCTTCGATGAACCCGAGGAAGCCAGACGAGATCGCGATGATGATGCCCCAGCCGGTCAGGCGGATTGGGGTGAAGTTCTTCACCACGTCGGCATCCGAGCCGCGGGAGAGGTAGTTGATGGCGAATGCGGTTGCCATGACCAGTGCTGCGACGAAGCCGCCGCCTGGTGCGGTGTGGCCGCGGAAGAAGATCAGCACCGACAGTACGACGAGTACTGGGGCGACAAGCGCGGCGGCCTTGCGCAGCGGGATGGAGTTGAGCTGCGATTGGCCGAACGGGCGCGGGCGTGTGCCGGCTTCGAACACGTGGCGTGGCATGGAGGCAACCACGGCGGCGATGACCACGGCGGCCATGCCGAGAACGGAGAGTTCGCCGAGGGTATCGAAGCCACGGAACTCCACGATGATCACGGCGACGATGTTGTCGGCACCGGTGACGTCGCCGCCTTCGGTGAGGTACCACTCGGCGAGTTCGGAGCGGCCGCGGCGGCCGGTCAGCCCGTAGACGCCGAAGAAGGCAACCACGCCAGCGAGCAGTGCGAATACAGCAGCAAGTGCTTTTCGACGAGGCTTCGTCTCCGGGAAGACACGCGGCTGGTAGCGCAGCACAACCAGGATGACCACGACGGTGAGTGCCTCGACGAGGAACTGGGTCAGCGCCACGTCGGGGGCGCCGAGCATGAACATTTGCAGGGTCATGCCCACACCCACGGTGCCCAGCAGTACGGCGGAGGCCAGGCGGGAGCGAGTGAACACCATGCCCAGGACCGACATGGCAATGATGGCGAATGGGATGAGGTCCCACCACACGTCGAGGCCTTCGGCGCGGTCGGCTGGGGTTACACCGTCGATGCCGTCGGTGAGTGCGATGACGCACAGGCCCATGGCGGTGACGGATGCCAGCAGTGGGAAGAGGTGGCGTGACGGGTTGAAGCCGTCGGCCAGCTTGCCCAGTTGCTCGCCGAAGTCGGACAGGCTGCGGGTGATCCGGAAGAGAACGTCGGGGCCGTCGGCAGGCAGGAGTTGCTTGTTGCGCAGCGCTGCGAAGACGGGTTTGCGGAAGGCAACTGCGAAAATCACGCCGGCGATCAGAACGATCAGGGAGACGATGAACGGTGCGGTCAGGCCGTGCCAGATGGACAGGTGGGTGGTGAAGGTGTCGTCGCCAGTAATTGCGCGCACGCCTGCGGAGACGGGGTTGTCCACCCAGAACAGCATGAACGGCAGGACGACGGACATCCAGCCCGGCAGTGCGGCCGGCAGCCAGAGGGCGACGGGTGCTTCGTGGACGTGCGACATGTCCTTCGGGCCGTCCACGAACGCGCCGAAGACAATCTTCAGCGAGTACAGGAACGTCAGGAACGCGGCGAAGCCGGCGATGATAAGCAGGGCCATGCCGTAGGGAGCTTCGTGGAAGGCGTCGAGGATGGATTCCTTGGACACGAAGCCGAACAGCGGTGGAACCGCGGCCATGGAGGCGGCCGCGACCACGGTGGAGGCGAACGTGAATGGCATCTTGTCGTAAAGCTTGCCCAGACGTCGCATGTCGCGGGTGCCGACCTCGTGGTCGACCACACCGATGAGCATGAACAGCGAGGACTTAAACAGTGCGTGCGCCAACGTGTGGGTCAGCGCGGCAGCCAGGCCGATGGGGGAGCCGACGCCGATGGCGGCGACGATCCAGCCCAGGTGCGACACGGTGGAGTATGCGGTGAGGTGTTTCAGGTCGGTCTTGGTGATGGCGAAGCACGCCGACATGATCGCCGTGAACAGGCCGATGATGACCAGCAGGTAGTTCCATGCGGCGACGTCGTGGAAGATCGTGGAGAAGCGCAGCAGCAAGTACACGCCGGCCTTGACCACAGCGGCGGCGTGCAGGAACGCGGACACCGGGGTGGCGGCCGCCATGGCTTCCGGCAGCCAGAAGTGGAACGGGAACTGCGCGGCCTTGGTGAATGCGGAGAACGCGATGAGCAGCGCCACGACAACGGTGACGCGGTTGTCGCCCCACACGTCCGCGGCCAAAATGCCCGCAAGGCGCGTCGTGCCTGCCTGGATGGAGGCGACCGCAAGGCCCGCCAAAAGCGTCAGGCCACCGAAGAAGGTGAGGATCAGGGTGCGGTACGAGCCGGCCTCACCCGACGAGCCGGATCGGGCGATCAGCATGAACGACGCGATGGAGACGAGCTCCCAGGCGATGAAGAGCAGCACGGCGTCGTCGGCAAGCACAAGCAACAGCACAGACAGTGTGAAGGCCGTCATGATGGTGTAGAAACTCGTGTTGCCTTGCTTTTCGGGCAGGTAGGCGGCGGAGTAGACGAACACCACACCGCCGATGACCAGCGCAAGCAGTGCGAAGAAGATGCCTAAGCCGTCCGCGCGCAGTGCGAACTCGATCGCGGAGCCGGTACCCATCACATCGCGCGCCCACACAAACGACCACAACAGGTCGCTGCCCTGGGAAACGTCGGTGAAGTTGGTGCCCAGCACACCTGCGGCAGCGAACAGCAGCACTGCGAGCGGGTACCCGGCTTTCCTGTCCATGACTCGCACCAGCAGCGGCGAAAGCACCACCGTTGCTGCAACGAGCCCGATGACGAGGGGGAGAGTCATGGTGAACCCTTTTCAAAGGTTTGTAAGGGATTGGCAATGAACGTTAAAGACAGTATCAAGCTGCGTGGGCGAGCGGTGCGCCTCCCGCAGAACGCATGTGACTGGTGATAAGAACAGTTGCATGAAATCGGACAACGCGTTGCGGTTGGTGTGTGCTCTGTTGGCGCTGGTGGTTGGCGTGTTTATGCCGTTGTCCCCGGCGTCCACGTGGGCGAACGCCGCGCGCGATGCGGAGGTGTCCGGCGCCCCGCAGGTTGGTGCGGACAACCTTGGGGACGCGCGCCGTGCCGCCGGTGAGGCTGGCCAGCAGGCGAAGGTGCTCAAGGAGGGCGCTGGCAAGTTGGCCGAAGGTGTTGGTGAGGCGCAGGGGCAGACGCAGCAGCTTCTCGACGCCCTCGCTGCCGCCCAGACCGGCTCCCAGCAGTTGTCTGACGGCATGGTGCAACTCCAAGCCGGTACCGGCCAGTTGGGTGCGGGGGCGACCCAGTTGGCGGACTCCATCGGCGAGGTGGTCAACCAGGTCACCGGTTTTGAGGCGGTGCGCGGCCAGGTGGTCGGCGCGATCGACCGCTCGCTCACTGAACTCAAGGACGCGAAGGATCCGGATGCGGTCCAGGCCCGCGACTCGCTCAAAGGTCTGCGCGAGCAAGCCCAGACGGCCCAGTTGCCGCCGGATGTGGTGGCGAAGATGAACCAACTGCGCGACGGTTCCCGCGACCTTGCTAACCAGCTCGCCGTTCCGGGGTACAGCTACCACGACGGTATATATACAGCCACCAACGGCGCTGCCGAGTTGGCAGCGGGCCTGCGGGAATTGCAGGGGCAGACCGCACAGGCCACCGGTGGCATCGACGAATTGGTCGCCGGCGTGCAAAAGATCGACCAGATGGCCGGCATGAACGCCGACAAGGTCTCCGCCGTGCGTGCGGCCCTCCCGGTGCCCGCGGTCGCGCCGGGTACCCCGGGTGCGGAGCAGACCGGATCGACGCTTGCGCCTATTGCCGCGATGCTGCTCGCCGCGATGGCGGTGCTGGGCGGTACGGCGCTCGCAGCAGCATTTTGCCTATCGACGCGCACCCGCCGGTGGATCATCCTCCCCGGCGCAATCGTTATCGCGGCGGCCGGCACCATCCTGGCCGGTGTCCTCGGCGCGGGCTTCGGCGCGCAGGAGTATGCAGTGGTGGCTGCTGGCCTGCTCGCCGGTGCGCTGGCATCCGCGGGGCTTGCTGCGGTACTGATGCGCCTGTGTGGCCCTGCGATCGGGTTGGGGGTCGCCGCGGTGGTCGCGCTGGCGCAGACTGGCCTCGTCGGCTGGGTATGGCGGACCGCTACCACCGCACAGGTGGACGCGGTGTGGGCAGCGCTGTCGCAGGCAGCGCCCATGCACTGGGCGTCGACTGCGGTGTCCGCCGCCGGCAATGGTGGCGACTACCGTGGTGTGGTCGCCGCACTGCTGCTGTCCGCGTTGCTCGCCGCAGCGGGGCTGGCGGGGGTATGGCGCCGATCCGCCGAGTAAACCGCCACCTAGACACGCGTCCGGTACGCCTCTAAAATGTGATGTCATCTATTGCTTAGCTGTCTGGCTAAGCGAAGGTTACAAAACAGCTACCTGACCGAGAAGCCGCTTCCGCGGCCCACGTTCAGTGGATAATAAGAGGAGTACCACATGGCCGAATCATCTCGGCGTCTACGTAAGTCAACGTCCACGGGCATCGCAGCCTCGTCTGTGATCGCACTCGCCCTTGGCGGCCTGAGCGTCGTCGCCCCTGGCCCGCTTGCGCCGTCCGCTGCAGCCGCCACCCTCAGCGGCGGCATCCGCGACAAGTCCGGCGCGGTAGAGAAGGACGCCCAGAAGGCCTCCGATCTTCCGGCCGGCTCGTGTGTTGTCTCGGAAAAAACCCCGGAGGGCAGCCAGGCTGGTTTCAGCTGGTATACCTCTGAGCCGAGTGATAGCAGCCCCAACAAGAAAGCCTGGGGCTTGAGCGTCTCCTTTGATAACTCGAAGGACCGCACGTTCGCTGATTGGGGCTTTACCAATAACGGCAGGATGGGCACGTACCTCGATGCAGCTCAAATTCCCGCTATGAGTGCCGGTCAGACCCTTGTTGACAAGAAAGTCACGCACAAGGCCGACGAAATCCTCGGTATTACTGCTTCTGGGCCACAACGACCCCTGAATCTCAATGCGAAGCTGACCGATGCGAAAGTCAAGCAGTTCGCTGAGGCCACTACCGCTAACCCGGTACGTTATGCCTGGCAGGGCAACTATAAGCAGGAAAATCCTCAAGGTCCAAGGGCCACCAGGGGAGACAATTTGGCCTTTACGGCCGTCGTGAACCCGTGGCCGAGCGAGAACATCGAATGTAACCCGATCACGGTGTCGTGGGATACTCCCGATGTATCCGAGAACCACGTGATTGTCCCTGGAGAAGTATCCAAGGTCGGTAAGATCAACGTTCCTGCTGTGACCGGCGGTGGCACGGATGACTCCATGTCCCGCATGGTCGTGGAAGCCTACGACGGCAACGGCAAGTTCATCGGCACCACGGACCCGGCAGCATCCGGCGGCGAGCAGCTCCTGCGTATCGACAGCAAGACCGGCGATATCTACTTCACCTGGCCCGAGTACCGCGGTACCGACCTGGCAACTGACAAGAACGTGAACTTCTCCGTTCTGGCGAAGCCGCGTAACGTGGACCAGCTCCAGGCCGCTGGTGAGAACAACAATGAGTTTGGCACCACTCAAGTCTTCGACAGCTCCAACTCGCTGACACGCTACAACAAGGCGAACGTCATCGGCTCCCAGGCGTTTTCCCTGGATAACACGGATGAACATAACCCTCGGTATGACAAGGTTGACGCCACGATCATTTCCGGCGTCGATAGCGCTACCGGACCGCTGGCTACCGAGCCGCAGAGGGTCACCTTCACCCAGACCCCTGACCTGATCAAGGAGCTGGCGAAGAAAAAGGGCGACGGCGGTTTCGAGGCGAAGGTCGCCCTGGATAAAACGTACGTCTACGAGGGCTGGACCGTCGAGATGGACGAGGACTACAACGTCACCGTCACCGCACCGGAAAACCCGAAGCCAGGCACCTTCGCGCAGCCCAAGATCACGCTGGAGTACTCCAACGGCTCCACCGATGTTCTCCAGCTCTTGGTGGTCGTTGACCCGAACAACACCCAGGTCACCGACCTGGTACGCCCGGGGCTGACCAAGGGCAAAATCGGTGAGGACCTCACCGCGCAGGTGGGCACCAAGTCCATCATGAAGGGCCACAAGCCAGTCCACCCAGCAAAGTTTGAGGTTGACCCGGACACCGTACCGTCCGGCTGGACCGTCACGGTCGATGCGACCGGCAAGGTCACCGCGAAGGCAGACGATTCTGTTGCGCCGGGCACCGTCATCACCCCGAAGGTGAAGGCCACCTACCCGGATGGCACCGACGATGAGATTGAGACCCAGTTCCAGGCGATCGTGGACATCAAGGTCCCTGAGTACGATACGGTGACCAACAAGCCGAACGCCAAGGTCAGCCTGATCCCGAACGTTCCTGAGCGTGGCCTCAGCGGTAACACCTCTGACGAGGTTCCGAAGCGCTACACCTTCGAGAACGGTCAAACCACGATTACCCTCACAAGTAAAGAGGGCAAGACGTGGACCGTTAAGATTGACGAAAACACCGGCAAGATCACCACGACCATCCCAAAGGATGCGCCGGAAGGCGACATCCTGGATGTACCGGTTCTCGCCTACTACGATGGCGCTGACCCGCAGAAGGTGAAGGGCACCGTCGTTGTGATCAAGGGCGACGTCGCCCCGCAGTACAACGTGCAGGTCACCGGCCCGAACCAGGCTGTTGACCACCAGGTAACGGGTGCGCCGCAAGACTCGACGTACTCCTTCGGTAACGACGAGGACGGCAATCCGGTAACGGAGCAGGAAGTCGACGGCTGGAAGTACACCATCGACCCGAAGACCGGTGTTGTGTCTTCCACCCCGCCGGCAACCGCTAAGCCGGGTGACAAGAAGACCATCACGGTTACGGTCCAGACTCCGGACGGTTCCCGCCCAGAGGTCCCCGTCACCACTGTGGTGAAGCACACCAACAGCTGGGAAGCTGAGCCGGTATACCCCGTGGAAACCGTCTACCCGGGTGAAGCTGCAACGTTGCCAGTTGATCTTCAAAAGCCGGAGGACGTCAACGTCGCGAAGGAAAACCCCTACAAGCTGGGCGATGTTCCGGCTGGTTGGAATGTCAGCATTGACGACAATGGCCAGATCACTGCAACCGCACCTGCGGATGCAAAGCCGGGCACGCAAGTCAAGATTCCGGTCACCGTGACCTACGAAGACGGTTCAACGGATATTGCATACGCTGTCGTCAATGTCCTCGGCCTTCCGACGCGTGAGGAACCGTTCAAGGTCGAGTACAAGTACGACGACACCATCCCTGCCGGCGAGTACAAGGTTGAAACCAAGGGCGAGCCGGGTGCAGCGAAGATGCACAAGGACGGCACCTGGCAGCAGACCAAGGCGCCGGTCAACGAGGTCGTCGTCATCGGCACCAAGCCGGCCGAGAGCGCCAAGGACGTGACCTGGAAGTTCCCGATCCCGTACCCGACTGAGGTTCGCGAGAACCCGGACCTGAAGCCTGGTGAAACCCGGGTTGTTCAGGAAGGCGAGAACGGCGAGAAGACTTACACCGCTAAGTTCACCGCCAAGGGGTCTGAGGCACAGGTCGCTGAGGAAGAGACCACCAAGGAAGCCAAGCCGCGCATCATCGAGTACGGTCCGGGCATTGCTCCGAGCGAGCTCGTGACCACTGTGAAGAAGCCAGTGCCGTTTGATACCGAAGTCGTATTCGACGACACGCTCGCTGCGGGTGAGCAAAAGGTGGATCAGGAAGGCAAGCTCGGCGAGGACACCGTGACCTCCACGCAGAAGCTTGTCGACGGCAAACCTTCGGGTGACCCGGTCGTGAAGACTGAGCGCACCGCGGAGCCGACGAAGCAGATCATTCGTGTCGGTACCAAGACCACCGGTGAAACCAAGAAGACCGTCGAGTCTGAGGTCCCGTTTGGTGTGAAGATCGAGTACGACCCGAACATGCCTGCTGGCAAGTCCGAGGTTGTCACCGAAGGCAAGCCGGGTAAGAAGACCACCACGGTGACCCAGAAGGTCACCAACTCCCAGCCGGATGGCGAGGCCACCGTTGAGGAGAAGATCACCGAGCAGCCTGTCGATCAGGTGATCAAGGTCGGCACCAAGCCGTCCGAGACCTCTGAGAAGGTCGAGTGGAAGGCGCCAGTTCCGTTCGAGGTTGAAACCCGTCCGAACAAGGATCTGAAGCCGGGCGAGATCAAGATCGTCCAGAAGGGCGAGCCGGGCGAGAAGACCTACACGGCCAACTTCACCTCCAAGGGCGACGACTCTTCGGTCACCCCTACGGAGAAGCAGACCAAGGATCCGGTCAACGAGATCATCGAATACGGTCCGACCGCTCCTGACCAGACGCTGACGTCGAAGACGACCCGCGAGGTCAACTTCGAGACCGAGTTCATCGTGGACAACACGGTGCCGGTCGGCCAGACCAAGGTCGAGCAGGAAGGCGAGAAGGGCGAGGAACTGATCACCTCGACCCAGAAGATCAAGGACGGCAAGCCAGACGGCGAGCCGAGCATCACCGTCGAGCAGACCAAGGCGCCGAAGAAGAAGATTGTCCGTGTCGGTTCCATGACCGATGGCACGTACGAGCTGGAAGAGAAGCTGCCGATTCCGTTCGACACCGTGATCGAGTACGACCCGGAGATCCCTGCCGGCGAGTACAAGGTTGTCACCGAGGGCAAGCCTGGTGAGAAGATCACCAAGATCACCCAGAAGATCGTGAACAGCAAGGTCGTCGAGGCAACGCGTGGCAGCGAAACCACCACCACCGAGCCGGTCACCAAGGTGATCAAGGTCGGCACCAAGCAGGCAACTGCTACCGACAAGGTGGAGTGGAAGGAGCCCATCCCGTACCCGACGGAACTGCGTCCGAACTCGGAGCTCGCTCCGGGTGAGGTTCGGGTTGTTCAGGAAGGCAAGGACGGCGAAGCCACCTACACTGCAACCTTCACAGGTACCAGCGGTGAAGCCACCAAGACCGAGGTCACCGATCGCACCGAGCCGACTCCGCGAATCGTCGAGTTCGGCCCGGGCCTTGAGGACGACAGCGTGGTCTCTTCCACGACCCGTTCCGTGGAGTTCGGCACTGACGTCATCGAAGACCCGAACCTCGAAGAGGGCAAGCAGGTCATCGAGCAGGGCGAGTTCGGCGAAGAGGTCGTGACATCGACGCAGAAGCTTGTCGACGGCAAACCGTCCGGCGATCCAGTCGTCGAGACGAAGCGCACGAAGGAACCGAAGAATGCGGTCATCCGCATCGGCACCAAGAAGCCTGCGAATCCGACGCCGCCGACCGATGAGCCGGAGCAGCCGACTCCGCCGACCGACGAGCCGACCCCACCGGTCGAGCCGAAGGAAGTCGAGCTTCCGTACACTACGAAGATCATCTACGACGAGACGCTCGAGCCTGGTCAGGAAATCGTGGACCAGGAAGGTGCGAACGGCAAGGTCGAGGTGACCGTCGAGAATGGTCAGCCTTCGGTGAAGGTCGTGAAGGAGCCAGTCGAGAAGATCATCCGTGTTGGCACCAAGCCGCCGGCTGGTCAGGAGTGGAAGGAGCGGATCCCGTTCGAGGTGAAGGTCAAGCTTGACCCCACCATCCCGGCGGGTGAGCACAAGGTTGAACAGGAAGGCAAGCCCGGCCTGGTTCAGCACAATTCCGACGGCACCGAAGAGACGCTCGTTGAGAAGCAGGATCACGTCATCCTCATCGGCACCAAGCCGGCTGAGCCGACTGACCCGGAGAACCCGGATCAGCCGACGCCGGAAGGTGAGCTCGATATCAACGTCCGCTACACCACCCGGATCGTTTACGACCCGAACCTGAAGCCAGGCGAGGAAGTCGAAGACGTTGCTGGTAAGGACGGCCGCTACACCATCAAGGTTGTCGACGGCAAGCCTGTCGCCGAGATGGTGGAGAAGCCAGTCGAGCGCGTAGTCCGCGTTGGCACCAAGCCGCCGGCGGGCACCAGCTGGACTGAGGAGATCGCCTACGACTACGAGGTCATCGAGGACTCCGAACTTGAAGCTGGCAAGCACGAGGTTGTGCAGCCGGGTAAGCCTGGCGAGCGCATCCACCGTGAAGACGGCAGCTTCGTCGAGGTTCCTGCGCAGAAGCTGATCATCAAGGTTGGCACGAAGAAGCCGGCTGATCCGAGCGAGCCGACCGACCCGAGCAAGCCGACCGACCCGTCGACGCCTGCCGATCCGAAGGACCCGCAAGGTTCTTCCGATAAGGCGAAGCGCTGCGTGGCCAACGCGTTTGCGAAGAACAGCCCGATCCTGTGGCTGCTGCCGATCGGCGTCCTCGCCGGCATTGGCTACGGCGTGAACGAGGTGTTCGGTCCGCAGATCCAGAAGGCATCCGCGGAGCTCAACGCTCGCTTCCAGGAGTCCATGCCGAAGCACGATTGGGGCCACGGTAACCGCGGCCGCCAGTGGGAGCAGCCTGAGTGGGCTCGCGAACTGCAGATGAAGGCAGACGCCATCAACCGCCAGTTCGCAGGCTACGGCGAGCAGCTCCAGCCGCTGGGCATCGCACTCGGTGTCATCGCCGCAGCCAGCCTCACCGGTGTGCTGATTGCACAGGCCTGCCGCGAAGAGGGCTTCGACAACGGCATGACGGTGCTGGGTTCCTCGGAGCGTGTGACGTCCTCGGGCGAGACGGGCTCGTCGTCAAGCAAGGGCTCATCGGAGAACGCAGGTTCGTCGGAGAACGCAGGCTCCTCCAGTAAGTAGTCTGAGCGCGTAAGCGAAGGGCGGTACCAGGTTGGGTGCCGCCCTTTTCGCATCTGCCGTTACCTAAAATTCACCTGAGCGTTCCTTACTAGAAATTTGCTGTGTTTAGGGTGCGTATCGGTTCAAAAACCGTTTCATATTCTTCGGCTTCTCGTTATAAGGAACCCAACATGCGTTTCTCGCTAAAAGCAGCTACCGCGGTAGTCAGCGCTTCTGCGTTGGCTATTGCGAACCTGCCTACCTCCCTCGCACAGTCGGCGGAGCAGTCCTTCAACGGCAAGGACACCTGCATTTCCATCGATTCCAACGGCAACATCGTCGCCCCGCAGCCGGGTGACTGCACCCAGTTTGGCAAGGGCGGCCAGGGCAACACCGACGCCCAGGCACGCAACGTCATCTTCATCCTGGGCGACGGCATGGGCCACCAGGAGATCACTGCTGCTCGTAACTACCTCAAGGGCGCTAACGGCCGCTTCGAGGGCCTCGACGAGCTGACTGCGGCAGGTGCTTACACGACCTTCGCCGTGGGCAAGGACGGCAAGCGTCAGTACGTCACCGACTCCGCCGCGTCCGCAACGGGCTGGTCCACCGGTACGAAGACCTACAACGGCGCGTTGTCCGTTGACATCACCGGCAAGCCGCACGAGAACCTGCTGGAGATGGCGAAGAACGCCGGTATGCGCACCGGTAACGTTTCCACCGCCGAGATCCAGGATGCGACCCCGGGCGCGATGCACTCGCACATCTCCAAGCGCGGCTACTACGCGCCGTCCGGCGACGCGAAGCCGGTCAAGGGTGCTGAAGCTCGCGAAAACGGCGGTCTCGGCTCCATCTCCGAGCAGATCATCGACACCCGCGCCGACGTCACCCTGGGCGGCGGCCGCAAGTACTTCGACGCCGAGGTTCAGCAGGGTGGCGAGAACCGCAACCCGTTCCTGACCGACAAGAATGACGGCGGCGTCGACTGGGAGGCCGGCAAGTCCGTCCGCGAAAACGCGATTGCCAAGGGCTACCAGGTTGTCGACGACAAGCAGGGCCTCGAGGGCATCACCGTCGCGAACCAGGACCAGCCGGTGCTCGGCCTGTTCCACGACAAGAACATGACCCGCAAGTTCGAGCAGACCGTGCCGGTGAAGTCCGATGGCACCACCGAGCCGGAGCTCTGCAAGGAAGCTGATCGCGGCGACGAGCCGTCCGCAGCCGAGATGACCAAGAAGGCCATCGAGCTTCTCGACGACCCGTCGGCGGACAAGGGCTTCTTCCTCCAGGTCGAGTCCGCCTCCATCGATAAGGCGGACCACGCAGCCGACGCCTGCGGCATGATCGGCGAGACCCAGCAAATCGACGAGGTTATTAAGGAAGCCCTCGACTTTGCCAAGGCTGACGGTGAGACCATGATCGTTGTCACCGCCGACCACGCGCACACCGCGGAAATCATCCCGGACGGCCGCCCGTCAGTGTCCGCCGTAACTCGCCTGAAGACGCCGAAGGACGGCACCACCATGTCCATCGGCTTCGGCACCCAGCCGTGGCTGGATGAGAACGGCAACCCGGTCTTTGACAAGAAGGAAAACGGCGACTCGTTCGACACCCCGAACTTCTCCATGATGCACACCGGCACCCAGGTGCGCATCGCAGGCTTCGGCCCGGGCTCCGAGAACGTCAACGGCCAGCTCGACCAAACCGACGCCTTCTACGTCATGGCGAATGCGCTCGGCCTCAACGGTGGCACCGAGGGTGGCCAGGAGCCGTGGAAGATCAACAAGGGCGCCAAGGTTGCTTCCCTGGCGAACCGCTCGAAGGCGAAGCCGGGTGACGAGCTGTGCTACCTCGTCTCTGCAGGCGAGGCCCCGAAGGTCGGCGACTGTGCCCAGTTCGGCACCGAGGGCCAGGGTATCGACAACTCCAAGGCGAAGAATGTCGTGCTCCTCATCGGCGACGGCACCGGCGACTCAGAAATCACCGCTGCCCGTAACTACCTCAAGGGCTCTGCAGGCCGCTTCGAGGGTCTCGACGACCTGGACTACACCGGCTACCTGACCACCTTCTCCCTGGACAAGGAAACCGGCCTGCCGAACTACGTCGGTGATTCCGCTGCGACCGGCACCGCCTGGAACTCCGGTGTGAAGACCTACAACGGCGCGGTCGGCGTGGACAACGCCGGCAAGCCGGTTGCCACCCTCGGCGAGATCGCAAAGGCCAAGGGCCTGAAGATCGGTAACGTCACCACCGCCGAGATCCAGGACGCTACTCCGGCAGCCTTCGCTGCACACGCAATCAAGCGTTCCTACTACGCACCGTCTGGCGACAAGAAGGTCGCAGAGGGCGAGCAGCTGCGTGAAAACGGCGGCCTCGGCTCCATCTCCGAGCAGATCGTCGACCTGCGCGCAGACGTCACCCTCGGTGGCGGCCGCAGCTACTTCAACACCGAGGTCGTACAGGGCGGCCAGTGGGGCGAAAACGGCAACGTTTGGACCGCCGGCAAGTCTGTTCTGGAAAACGCGAAGGACAATGGCTACCAGGTTGTCACTAACGCCTCCGAGCTCGACGCGATCGCAGAGGCAAACGCCGACAAGCCGGTCCTCGGTCTGTTCTCCGAGGGCAACATGCCGCGCGCGCTGAACCAGTCCATTCCGACCACCGACGGCGGTGACCTCGAGCCGGCCACCTGCGTTGCTAACCCGGAGTTCACCGCTGAGACTCCGCGTCTGGCAGCCATGACCTCCAAGGCGCTGGAGCTGCTGCAGAACGACAAGGGCTTCGTGCTCCAGGTCGAGTCCGCCTCGCCGGACAAGGCCGACCACCAGGCTGACGCCTGTGGCCTGATCGGCGAGGTCGGCCAGCTCGACGAGGCCGTCCAGGCTGTTCAGGATTGGGTGGAGAAGACCGGTGAGGAGACCCTGATCGTCGCCACCGCCGACCACGCTCACACCGCACAGATCACCTACGAGAACCAGAACACCGCTGGTCGCGTCACTCAGCTGACCACGGTTGAAGGCTCCACCATGGCCGTCAACTTCGCCACCTCCAAGACCAACGAGGACGAGGATGCGCTCGGCGGCCAGCAGCACACCGGTGCGCAGCTGCGTGTCGCAGCCTCCGGCCCGGGTGCCGCGAACCTCACCGGCCAGATCGACCAGACCGACCTCTTCTTTGCCAGCCTGAACGCGCTGGGCATCGATCCGGTCAACCACAATCTGACCTTTGAGAACAAGATGCAGCCGGTGGAGGAGACCACCGAGGGCGACTCCGCCGCCGGCTCCTCCGTCGACTCCCCGGCGCTCATCGCCACCCTGGCCATCGCAGGCATCGCGGGCCTCATCTCCTTGATTGCCCTGCTGGCACCGTTTGCTGTCGACCGCGCCCTCGGCCCGATCGCGAAGTTCTAGCCAGAACTACATGCCCAGCATCGGCAGTTTGATGCCGAAGTGGGGCAGCGCGAAGAACAGGCCTGCGATCACCAGCAGCGCCGCAATCACCCCACCGACAATGGCCGGCACGTTCACGTCTGTGTCCATCTTGGCGGTGGGGTATTTCACATCCGCCTGCATGCCCTTGGTGCAGGTTTCGGCGGCGGTGGCGTTGGCGTCGTCGATAAGCATGCGCTTCGCGGCGACCTTCCCGGACGGGGTCTCCGTCCACGCCTTGTACACGTCGCCATCCTTCGCGGTCAGCGGCGTCTCCGTGCGCTTGGTGTCCTCCGGGCCAACGCGCCACGAATCCGTGTCAATCGCCTCCAGCGTGCGATTCACCGTCGGCTCCGACTCCTTCATCGTCTTCTGCGCATCCGCATATTTTGCGACGAGACCCTCCGGCAACACCTTGCCAAACTCCGCCTTCTCACCCTTGAGCGCCTTCTCGTTCTCCGCGACGACACCGGGGTAGACCTGCTCGATCGCCGCGATGAGGTCGCGGGCCTGCTCGTAGTCACCAATCGCCTTCGACTCGTCGAACCACGACTCGATGAAACGCTTCTCGGCCGGCGCGAGCTTCACGGCGCACACGCCGTCCTTGTCCTTCGCGACGACGGTGGCGGCGTTTGCCGGGGTAGCTGCGCCGACAACGCCGGCTGTGCCGAGCGCGAGTGTTGCTGCGGTTGCGTACGCGGCGATACGGGTGGTGCTGGTCATGGTTTTCCTCCTCGGAGTGTGAGTGTGTGTACGGGCTGTACCACCTCAGTATCGAGGGAGACGTGTTGCGACAGCGTTAACGCGCGATGGTGGGGGCGTTGCCGGGTAGGATCCTGGGCGAAAACACCGTGTCAGAAGCAATGTGATGAACCAGGGGTGAATGGAAATTTCACAAATGCAGTTAGCCGCTTTGCTAGGCAATGGAGTTTCTCCATTAGAACCATCACCGGTCGATTACGTTTTTATGCTGCTCACGTTGGTGGCTGTGGTGCTATTAGTTACCAGCGTGATTGTATTTTTCAGGCAACCTAACAGACGACCTAACAGAGGATGGTCGGATGTCTGGATCGTGCTCTTTCTAGTGTTCATACCCGTGGTAGGGCCGTTGGTGTATCTGCGGCATGTGCGGTCTAGCAAAAAGAGCGACAAAAAATCGTAGATGTGTGAGGCAAGGCCCAGCTTTGGGTTAAGCCGTGGGGGCGTGGCCTGGGCAAAATAAAGAGTGGCCCCCGCATCCCACTGAAGGGATGAAAGGCCACTCAAGTTTGAAGCGCGCAACCACTTGCGCTTTCCGGGACTGCGAACTTAATCCCAGCCGGCTCGAGGGGTGGTGGGTTTTAGCCCAAATCCCTCGAGTCCTCAGTGTAGAACTGACAGCAGTTAAATCAAACATTTTCTGACCCAATCGTCACAATATAGAAACCGTGGGACTGGCGAAGATGGCGGATACGGGCACTCGATCGGGGAGCGAAAAAATCTTCGTGGCGCTGCCGACACGGACTATCGAATGCGAAAACCCGCCTCGGAAGGCGGGTTGTGTTGGTCGGGATAACAGGATTTGAACCTGCGACCTCTTCGTCCCGAACGAAGCGCGCTACCAAGCTGCGCCATATCCCGGTGGTATCTCGGACTGTTGTCCGCGGTACTCGAAACACAATACCCCTGGGGTCCGGTTTGGACAAAACGGCAGGTTGTGTGCGTTTTGTTGCCGGTGTGGGGGCGTGGCGGTGGCGCGGTGGCGGTGTGGCGGCGGCGTGGCGGTGGCGCGGTGCGGCGCGGTGCGGCTTGGATCCAGCGCCACAAAAGACGATATCGGGATTTGCGTCCTCGTTTTTGCAAAAGCCCAGGTCGCGTTCCGGGAAAATCGCCAAATCCCGATATCGTCTTTTAGGCAGTTCGCGCGACCTGCGGCGGAGCAGGCAGAGCAGACGGAGCAGACGGAGCAGACGGAGCAGGCAAAGCAGCGGAGCGGCAGACGAACGGACGGGCCGACCAGCCCGCAACCGACCAGCCCGCAACCGACCGCCCCGCAACCGGTTTACCCGCGCTCGACGACCCGGATCAGCGATGCGGACGGTGGGCAGAACAGGCGCACGGGTGCGTACTTGGACTGGCCGAGCCCGTTGGATACCTCCATCCACATGCGGCCGTAGCGGTGCAGGCCGGAGGCGCGTTCGCGGTCGATGTCGGCGTTGGTGACCAGGGCACGTCCGCCGGGCAGGCAGATCTGGCCGCCGTGGGTGTGGCCGGCCAGGGCGAGTTGGTAGCCGTCGGCTTCGAAGGCGTCGAGTACGCGCCGGTAGGGGGCGTGGAGCAGGCCGATGGCCAGGTCGGCATCACGGTTCGGCGCGCCGGCGATCGTCGAGTACTGGTCGAGGTCGTGGTGCGGGTCGTCGACACCCGCCAAGGCGAGGCGTACGCCGGAGGCTTTGAACTCCAGGCGGTTGTGCGTGGCGTCGTGCCAGCCGCGCTCCATGAACGCGGCGCGCATGCCCTCCCACGGCAGGTCCACGTACGACGGTTCGCGCTTGGCGCCGGTGAGGTACTTCAGTGGGTTGACGGGGCGCGGCGCCCAGTAGTCGTTGGTGCCGAACACAAACGCGCCGGGGCGGTTGAGCAGCGGGCCGAGGGCGTCGAGCACCCAGGGCACGCCACCAAGGTCCGACAGGTTGTCGCCGGTGTTGATCACCAGGTCCGGGTCGAGCGCATCCAGCCCGGAGACGAACTCCACCTTCTCCTTCTGTCCGGGGATCATGTGGAGGTCGGATACGTGGAGGATGCGGAACTCGTTACGCTCGCGCAACACGCCTGGCTCCAGCAGCGGCAGGGTGTATTCGCGCAGTTGGAAGTTGTTGCGTTCGGTGAACCCCCAGGCGAGTGCGGAGGTTCCGGCGGCGAGGGTGGCTGCGGCGGCTTTCTTCAACGTCTTCACCCGCACCACTGTAATCTCGCAGGCATGAGTGCATTGAAAGACCAGATCCGCGCAGACCTCAAGGAAGCCATGAAGGCGAAGGAGAAGGAGCGCACCGGCACGATCCGTATGCTGCTGGCGGCGATCCAGACCGCTGAGACCGAGGGCACGAAGCACGAGGTTGATGATCAGGAGATTCAGAAGATCATCGCGCGTGAGATTAAGAAGCGCCGCGAGTCCGCTGAGATCTACCAGACCAACGGCCGCGACGATCTCGCTGAAACCGAGCTTGCCGAGGCGAACATCCTCGAGGCGTACCAGCCAAAGCAGTTGACGGACGATGAGCTCGCAGTGCTTATCGACGACACCGTGGCCGAAACCGGCGCCACCTCCATGGCGCAGATGGGGCAGGTCATGAAGGCCGCCACCGCCAAGGCCGCCGGCCGAGCCGATGGCAAGCGCATCTCCGAGGCTGTCAAGGCCCGCCTGAGCTAGCCAGCCGCGTTAGTTGTTGCCGAAGGCGTTGGCGATGGCGTCGCGGGCGTCGTTAAGCGATTGCTCGATGCCGCTGAAGTCCGGCGCCGGTGGGGCAGCGGGGCTCGGGGGAGCAGACGGGGACGGGGATGGGCTCGGCGCGGTGCTGGAGGGGGCCGAGCCGTCCGAGACATTCAGGGTGATGGTGGAGCCGCGCGCGAGCGACTCGTCCGCCGGGGTGATGGACACAACCTGGCCGGCCGGGGCACCGCCGCCCGGCACCGTCTTCAACACGACCTTGTAACCCTGGGCCTCCAGCTGGGATTTCGCGGCGGAGGAGTATTGGCCAACCACGGAGTCCACGGCCGCGCGGCGCGCACCGGTCTGGTACTTCGCGCTCGCTGCCGGAAGGCCTGAGGCCGCACCGGGCACACCCGCGGCGGCCTGGAACCAGGTGTTGGCTGCCTCGTTGCCGCCGAAGAGGTTGCCCACGCCGCACTGGCGGACCGGGGCGGTGCACAGCGGGGTGGTTTGGGTGCCGTCGTTGAAGATGTACGGCGCCGCAGACATGCCCAGCGTGAAGCCGAGGAACGCGGAGGACTGGTGCGACTCGGTCGTGCCGGTCTTTGCGGCGGTGGGTGCGCTCCAATGGTTGCGTTTTGCGGCGTCGGCGCCGGTGCCGTCGACAATGTCGTGCGACATGCCGGCAGCCAAAGCGGCAGCGATCTCCGGGTCGATGGCTTGCTCGCAGGCGGGCCGGTCGATGAAGACCTCACGGCCGTTCTTATCGGTCACGCTCGCGATCGGGTTCGGCTCGCACCAGCGCCCGTTGGACGCCAAGGTGGCGCCCACGTTGGACAGTTCCAGCGCGTTGACGGCCAAGGGGCCGAGGGTGAACGAGCCCATGTTTTCTTCCTTGGCGGCCTGGGCGATGGAGCGGCCGTCCCCAAACGAGTTGTCGTCCTTGTAGGAGCGCAGGCCCAGGCGCACCGCCAGATCCACGACCGGGGCAACGCCGACGGTCTGAATCAGCTCAATGAACGTGGTGTTCGGCGATTGTGCAAGCGCGTCCTGCAAGCTCATCTTCGGTGCATAGACGCCGGCATTTTCTACACAATATGCACCCGGCGGACAGTTCGCGGCGCCGCCTGCGCCCATGCCGTACACCACGGAACGCGCCGGGGTGTTCAGCATGGAGTTCAACCCGTAGCCCTGCTCAAGCGCGGCGGCCGCGGTGAAGATCTTGAATACGGAGCCTGCGCCGTTGCCCACCAGCGACACCGGCTGCGGCAGGATCGTCTGGCTTTGGTCCAGGTCCAGGCCGTAGAAGCGCGAGGACACCATCGCCTTGATGTCGCGCGAGTCGGTGCCGGGCTCCACAATGTCCAGCACCTGCGCCACGCCCGCGGTGTGCGGGCTGACGTTGTTGCGCACCGCGTTGAGCGCGACCTGCTGGATGTTCGGGTCGAGCGTGGTCTTGATGGTGTAGGACCCGTTTTTGATGGTGTCCAGGTCCAGGCCTTTTTCCGCCAGGTAGCGCAGGGCGTAATCGCACATGAAGCCGTTGTCGCCGGCGGTGATGCAGCCTTCCGGCAGTGTCTTCGGCTTGTCCAGAATGCCTAACGGTGCGCCCGCCCAGCGGTCGGCCTCGGACTGCTCGATGTAGCCCTGAGCGGCCATGTTGTTGAGCACTACGTTGCGACGACGCACCGCCCCTTCCGGGTTCGTATACGGGTTCAGCGCCTCCACCGACTGCAGCAGGCCCACCAGCATCGCAGCCTGTGCCGGGTTGAGCTTGGCTGCGCTGGTGTCAAAGTAGGTTCGGGCGGCGGCCTCGATGCCAAAGGAGTGCTGACCAAACGACACCAGGTTCAGGTACCGGGTAAGGATCTCGTCCTTCTCCAGCGTCTTGTCCAGATCCGACGCCATGCGCATCTCGCGCAGCTTGCGGGGAATGGACTGTTCCGTTGCGGCGAGGGCTTCTTCTTCGTTCTCAGCATCGATGAGCCACAGGTAGTTCTTCACATACTGCTGGTTCACCGTGGACGCGCCCTGCTCCACACCGCCGGCCAGCACGTTGGTCACCAGCGCGCGGGCAAAGCCCTGCATATCCACGCCCTCGTGGACGTAGAAGCGGCGGTCCTCCGTAGAAACCAGCGCGTCCTTGGCGTACTGCGAGATCTGCTCGCTGGGTACCTCATAGCGGCGCTGTTTGAAGATCCACGCCATGGGTTTGCCGTTGACGTCCGTAATCGTGGTCACGCCCGGCACGTCGCCGTGGGTGAGGTCGGAGAGGTTGGACTGCATGGTCTCGTCGGTACGCGCAATTGCGGCACCCCCAAGACCTGCGATCGGCGCCAGGCATAACGCCATGACGAGCGCTGATGCGACGACGGCGACCAGCAGGTTTCCTGAGCTTTTCAGGGCAGACACGCCAACACCTTAATTCAATCTGTGGCGTGGGGGAATACCATGCTCCCCCCAAAAATGTGATGCATTCGACATGGAATTTCCTGTGTGATTCCATTTACATGGGATCGCTAATATGCGGTCGATTGTATAAAAGGAGTCCGCTCCGCTTCCGGATAGGGATAGGACGTCTAAGGAGACGCACGATGACCACGAGTTTGAAAAAGGCACCGGCAACTAACCTGCGACCGACCACCTCCAAGAAGTGCGACTCCACGGGAACACTGGTCTTCGACCGTGGCGAGTGGGTCACCCAGGCCCAGTGCCGCGGCGGCGACCCGGACGCACTCTTCGTCCGCGGTGCCGAGCAGCGCAAGGCAGCAGCCATCTGCCGTGCCTGCCCGGTGATGACTGAGTGCCGCGCAGACGCACTGGATAACAAGGTGGAATTCGGCGTATGGGGAGGCTTGACCGAGCGTCAGCGCCGCGCAGTACTGCGTAAGAACCCGCACGTGAAGGACTGGGCAACCCACCTGTCCAGCGGCGGCGAAATTATTGGCCTCTAGGTAGGGTGAATCCCATGAAGAAATGGGAATATGCAACCGTTCCGCTGTTGTCGCACGCCACCAAGCAGATTCTGGATTCTTGGGGTGAGGACGGCTGGGAACTCGTCGCAGTCACCCCGGGTCCGAACCCGGACAATGTTGTCGCCTACATGAAACGAGAGGTTGAGTAAATGGCACAGTGGTCTGAGCGCCTGAAAGAACTGGGCATTGAACTTCCGACCGTGGCCGCACCCGTGGCCGCATACGTCCCAGCAACGCGCACCGGCAACCAGGTGTGGACGTCCGGCCAGCTGCCGTTCGTGGACGGCAAGCTGCCGGCCACCGGCAAGGTTGGCGCCGAGGTATCCCAGGAGGATGCATACGGCTACGCCCGCCAGGCTGCGCTGAACGCGCTGGCTGCAGTGGACGCACACGTGGGCATCGACAACGTCGCCCGCGTGGTCAAGATCGTGGGCTTCGTGGCCTCCGATCCGGCATTCACGGGGCAGCCCGCCGTGATCAACGGTGCATCCGAACTGGTGCAGGAGATCTTCGGCGAAGCCGGTGCACACGCACGTTCCGCAGTCGGTGTTGCTGTCCTTCCGATGGACACCCCGGTTGAGGTTGAGATTGTCGTGGAGCTCGAAGGCTAGTTTGCCCATCGGCGCAGCCGTGACGGGGTAGGGTGGGAGCCATGAAACATCCCGCATACAGCCAGCTGCGCCCTGTGACCCCCAACGCCGCGGTGGTCCTGGTGCCGAACCCCAGCTACGCGGCGCTCGAGGGCACGAACTCTTGGGTGATCCGAGGTGAGGGCGACGAGGCGAGCATCGTCGTCGACCCGGGCCCGGCCGATGAGGGCCACCTCAACGTGCTGCAGGCAAAGGCCGACAAGATCGCCTTGATTCTGTTGACTCACCGTCACCACGATCACGCAGACGGCGCGGAACGGTTCCGCCAGCTCACTGGCGCACCGATCCGCGCCCTTGATCCGTCTCATACCTCCGGCGCTGAGCCGCTCACCGACGGCGAAGTGATCTCCGTTGAGGGGGTTACCCCGCGCGTGAAGGTCGTCGCTACGCCGGGCCACACCAGTGACTCTGTGTGCTTCTTCGTCTACCCGGGCGAAGACACCGACGGTAAGCCGGAAGGCATCATCACCGGCGACACCATTGCGGGTCGCCACACCACCATGATCTCTGAGACCGACGGTGATCTGGGTGCGTACCTGGACACCCTGGAAATGCTCGAGGAAAAGGGCAAGGGTGTCATGCTGCTTCCGGGTCACGGTCCGGAAGGTGAGGACCTGTCTGCGTACGCCCGCAAGTACATCGATCGCCGTAACCAGCGCCTGGATCAAATCCGTCAGGCACTGAAGGAGCATGGCGATAACGCGGACATCAATACGCTGGTCGATGCGATTTACGACGATGTCGACCCGGTCCTGCGCGGTGCCGCAGAACAGTCGACTCGTGTGGCGCTGCGTTACCTCAACGCCAAGTAGCGGATTCTCGACCCGCCGCGGGCGCCTCCGTTAGCGCGCGCGGCGAGCGAGGTGCTCAGTGTTAACAATGAGCACGCTTTTACCCTCCAGGCGGATCCAGCCGCGGTGAGCGAACGTGGCCAATGCCTTGTTCACCGTCTCACGCGACGCGCCCACAAGCTGGGCGATCTCTTCCTGGGTCAGATCATGGTTGACGCGGAGCGCGCCACCCTCATGTACACCGAAGCGGTTTGCCAGCTGCAGCAAGGTCTTGGCTACGCGGCCAGGCACGTCGGTGAAGATCAGGTCTGCCAGCGACGCGTTCGTGCGGCGTAGGCGGCGGGCCAGCACGCGCAGCAGCTGCTGGGAGATCTCCGGGTGGTTGTCGATCCACTCGCGCAGCATGGTGGAGTCCATGGTGGCGCAGGTGACGTCCGTGACGCAGACTGCGGAGGAGGTACGCGGGCCGGGGTCGAAGATGGAGAGCTCGCCGAACATGTCGGACGGGCCCATCACGGACAGCAAGTTTTCGCGACCGTCCGGCGCATGGCGGGCAAGTTTAATTTTGCCTTCGACGATGATGTAGAGGCGATCGCCGGGCTCGCCTTCGTCGAAAATCGTGGTGCCCTTCGGGAAATCCACGGTGTCCATATCGTTGATCAGCGCGGCGACCGCGTCAGGGTCGACGCCCTGAAAGATGCCGGCGCGGGCAAGAGTGTCTTGAACGCCTTCCATGAGTCCTCCTCAGACTGTCGCTCACGCATTCTGCGTGGGATTGGTCACGAACGGTGCCATTAGCGGTGACCGTCACACAAACTGGAACTCTACCAGCTCAACTAATCAGTGGGATAGTCTTTCCGCGACTGGGAACTGTGCTAGCCGATGACCGCTGCTTCCACATGCTCCATGAAAAGCGGAAACACCCCGAGCACAAGCGGATTCAGCGCCACAAGCAAAAAGGTCATACCCATAGTGTACGGCTAGCATGTTGGGCATGGCCGCTTCGACCTCTCCATTGAAACATCGCCGCCCAGGCGCTCATCCCGCCGCGAAGGGGAAAGAGACTCCGATCGGGCGTAAGCGCAGGGCACGCCGTATTAACCGCACGTTGGCGGCAGCGTACCCGGATGCGCACGCGGAGTTGGACTTTACTAACCCGCTGGAGTTGCTCGTTGCTACGGCATTGTCCGCGCAGACCACGGACGTGCGGGTGAACATGGTCACCCCGGCGCTGTTTGCCAAGTACCCCACGGCCGCCGACTACGCGGAGGCTAACCAGGCAGAGGTGGAGGAGATTATCCGCTCGACCGGGTTTTACCGCTCCAAGGCGGCGAACCTGATCGCGATGGGCCAGAAGCTGGTCACCGATTTTGGTGGCGAGGTGCCCGAGAAGCTCGAGGACCTGATCACCCTGCCCGGGGTGGGCCGCAAGACGGCGCATGTGGTGCGCGGCAACGCGTTCGGCTACCCGGGGCTGACGGTGGACACGCACTTCCAGCGCCTGGTCAAGCGCATGATGCTCACCGAGGAGACGGATCCGGTGAAGATCGAACACGCGATCGCGGAACTGATCGAGCGCCGCGAGTGGACCATGTTCTCCCACCGCATCATCTTCCACGGCCGCCGCGTCTGCAACGCCCGCAAACCGGCCTGCGGCGCTTGCCCGATCGCGTTCGACTGCCCCTCCTTCGGCGTCGGCCCAACCGACCCGGAGGAAGCCGCCGAACTGGTCACCGGGCCCGAGCGCGACCACATTTTGAGGATGGTGGGCCTGTGAAGCGCACAATCTGGGTCAGCGTCGCCGCGATCGTTGCGGTGACGATGCTGGTCATTGCGGGTGCCAGGGCGTTGCTTGTCGACGACGCCACGCCCCCGGCCGGCGACGGTGTCGTCGAAAAGCAATCTGCCCCGGTGACAGGACGCCCGGACTGCCCAGAAGGTGCGATCGGCGGCGTGGACCTGGCGTGCCTTGGCGGCGAGGTCGCCGGCGCGCAGCAGGAGATCACCGTGGCCAACGTGTGGGCGTGGTGGTGCGAACCGTGCCGGGCGGAGTTGCCCGTGGTGGAGGAGTTCGCCCGCGCACACCCCGAGTACACCGTGGTGGGCGTGCACGCGGACCGCGATGGGGTGCGAGGCGCGGCGTTGTTGGAGGACCTCGGCGTGGACCTGCCGAGCTTCGAGGACGACTCCAACGTGTTCGCCGGCACGCTCGGCCTGCCGCCGGTGGTGCCGCTGACCGTCGTGTTCCGTGGTGAGGAACAACTCGGCGTGTTTGCCAAGGAATTCACTTCGGTCGAGGAGCTGGCCGAGGCCGTGCGCGGGGTGCTGTGATGGTTGCCGTGCAGCCGGAACGTGCCCCGGTGTGGCTGCGGGGGCTCGTGGATAAGCTGCGCGCTGGCGAGGGCGATGCGCGGGTCAAAGCGATGCTGGGCCCGCGCGTGCCGCAAACGCCGGGGGAGGACCAGGCGGCGGTGCTCATCGTGTTCGCTGGCGACCCGGACGCGGAGGAACTGCCGGAGGACGCTCGGGTGCTGATCACGCACCGCACCCCGTCTATGCGCAGCCACTCCGGCCAGATGGCGTTTCCGGGCGGGCACATCGACGCCACAGATACAGGCCCGGTGGCGGCGGCGTTGCGCGAGGCATACGAGGAGACGGGGCTCGCCCCTGAGCGGGTTGTGCCGCTGGCGGTGATGGGGCAGGTGAAAACCGGTGGCAGCCGCAGGCTGGTGCGCCCCGTGGTGGCGTACGCACCCGACCCCGGTGAGGTGTACCCGGCAAGCGAGCTCGAAACCGACGACGTGTTCTTCGTTCCCGTCCGCGACCTGGTGGACCCGGACAACCGCGCGAATCTCGGCTGGAAGCACTGGACCGGTCCGACATTTTGGACCCGCGACTATCTCATCTGGGGTTTTACCGGAATCTTGCTGGCGGTCGTGCTGGATCTAGCCGGCTGGGTGCGCGCCTGGGACGAGCGTCCGGGCGATCTTTACGAGGCGCTGGCCCGATCCCGCAACCGCGAGCTGTAACATTTGCGGAATGCACCTGGTCGTTGACGTTCTGCTTGGGCTTGCCGTCGTCGCTGCGTTTGTCAGCGGCTGGCGCCAAGGTGCGTTTTCGGCTGTGATCTCCGCAATCGGCATTATCGCGGGCCTCGTGGTGGGGCTGGCGGTGGCGCCGTTGCTTCTCGACGTCACCGAGTCCCAACCCATCCGCATCACGCTGCTGCTGTCGGTGGTGGTGCTCTTCGTCGGCCTGGGCAACCTGCTCGGCGTGACCCTCGGGGGCAACTTGCGGGCGCGGGTACGCAGCCGCCTGACGCGTTTCGTGGATTCGGTGGTGGGCGCACTGTTCCAATCGGTCGCACTGGCGCTGGTGGTGTGGTTTATCTCAATCCCGCTGGCGTCGGCGGTGCCTGGCGAGTTGGGCGACGGGATCCGCAACTCGCACATCCTGGCCAAAATCCACGACACCGCTCCGGAGAGCGCCGGGAAACTGCCCGCGAAATTCGCAGCGCTTCTCGACGAGTCCGGCCTGCCCCCGCTCGTTTCCCCCTTCCAATCCCCGCACGGCGCCCAGGTGGACGCACCCGATAACGCGGCGCTTCGCCCCGAAGTTGTGGAGGCGGCCCGCCCGAGCGTGGTCCACGTCATGGGCGATGCGAAGAGTTGCCGCCGCCGGCTCATGGGCTCCGGCTTCGTGTTTGAGGATGGCTACGTGCTCACCAACGCGCACGTCGTCGCCGGCACCGAGCGTGTCTCCCTGGACACCGTCGTCGGCGTGAAGCCGGCGGATGTGGTGCTCTACGACCCGGATACCGACATTGCGGTCCTCCATGCCCAGGGCTTGGGTCTGCCGCCTCTGCGTTGGGCTGCACGCGAGCTGCAGCGTGGCGACGACGCCGTGGTCATGGGCTACCCCAAATCCGGTCCCTTCGAGGCCGCACCGGCGCGAATCCGCAGCCAACTGACCATCGCGGGCCCGGACATTTACACCACCGGCCGCGTGGAGCGTGAGGCCTACACCATCCGCGGCGACATCCGCCAGGGCAACTCCGGTGGCCCGCTGCTCACCCCGGCGGGTGAGGTGGCAGGCATGATCTTCGGCGCGTCCCTGGATGCCTCAGAAACGGGTTACGCGCTGACTGCACACCAGGTGCAGCAGCGCGTAGGGGATGTGACCAGGCTGAACGGTGTCGTCGATACGCAAGCCTGCGTCAGCGGTTAACGGCCCGTGTACAGGCCAGCCTCATTCTTGGTCAGGTTCTTCTGAGCCTCGCCCGGCTTCAGGTTCTTCAACTCGTTGACCGAGCTGATGGTGCGCTCCGGAGCCTTGATCCTCTTGACCTTCTTCAGGCCAACCAGCGCGAGCAGACCAGCCAGGGCGATCATGATGAGGAAGACGATCAGGAATGCCCAGCCACGGTGCATCCAGGATGCGAGCATCTCCGCGAACGCGAAGAAGAGGAAGAACGAGGAGTACAGGGCAATCACGCCGGCGACGCCGAACAGGCCGCCGCCGATGGCGCCCTTCTTCACCTCGCCCATGACCTCGGCCTTGGCCAGCTCGATCTCGCCGCGGACCAGGGTGGACACCTGCTCCGACGCGTTGGAGATCAAGGTGCCGATGGACTGCTGGCCCGGCACCGTCACATCGGTATCGCGCAGCGGAATCGAATCCACCTTGGCGGTTACGGCGCTCGAGCCGCTGGTGTACAGACCTTCGTTGCTCACTGTTTACTCACCTTCCTGGGTGGCTTATTACATGAGGCACCCTGGGACGGTGCCTGGAATTCTCTCAACGATGTTAGCGATACATCACAGTGTTTGCCTGAATCGGGGTGAAAGATAGTGTCACGCGCTGTGGCGCTTGTCGCCGGATTTGCCGGAGACCGCACGCGCGATGAGCACCCCAGCCACCGCCAACGCCGTCACGCCGGCGATCACGCTCGCGCCGATGCCGACCTCGCGGGCGTTCGGCATCTGGATGAGCGGCTCCGGGTTTTTAAAGGTCCGCACCTGCCAATCGTGTGACAGTGCGTGCTTGCGAAGCGCCCGGTCCGGGTTCACCGCCACCGGGTTGCCCACCAGTTCCAGCATTGGAATGTCCGTGGCGGAATCGGAGTAGGCGTAGCTGCGCTCCAGGTTGTAGTCGTGGTCGGCGACAAACTGGCGCACAGCCTCCGCCTTCGCCCCGCCCTTGAGGTAACGGGTGATCTCGCCGGTGAGCTTGCCGTCCTTCTCCGCGAGTTCGGTGGCCACGACCGTGTCTACGCCGAGTTCGCGCGCGATCGGCTCAACCAGAATTGATGCGGAGGCGGAGATGATGATGACGTCGTGGCCTTGGGCGCGGTGGTCGTCGATAAGTTCGCGCGCTTCGGCGTAAATCGCGGGCGTGACCACGGTGCGCATCGTTTCTTGGGTGATGCGCTGGACGTCCTCGATCGACCAGCCTTCGATGAGTTGGGCGAGCGAATCGCGCGTGGCGTCCATCTTCTCGCTGGAATGGCCGACCAGCATGTACTGGGCTTTGGTTAGGTAGAGGTCCCACGCCTCTTGTCGCGTGATCATTCCGTTGTTGCGGAATTCTTTGCCGAAGGCGAAGGCGGAAGACGTCGCGATGATCGTCTTGTCTAGGTCGAAAAACGCCGCCACCGGCCGTGTGGGAGACATGCTTTAGCAGTCTAGCCCCACTTTGCTGGTGGGGCAGTGTAGGCCCGCTGTGAAAGAAGTGAACATTTGGGGCGAATTGTCCACAGGCTTTTTGTTGAAGTGTCACTTAGATTGCGGGTTGTCCACAGGGTGGTTGCCACATTTGCGCTGGTGAAAAACACTATTGGCATGACACGCACACACCCACACACCGGCCCGATCGTGGTCGCGGTCGCCGACCTCGCCACCCACTCCGAGGCCGTTCACCTCGCCGCCGCGACCGGCCGCCAGGTCATCGACACCGCCGATGCGGCCGAGCTCGCCCGCCACGCGCCCAAAGCATTCGCCGTGCTTATCGACGACACCCGCGCCCCCGACCTTTCCCCACCCCACGCAGCGAACGTCTTCCGCGTCGGTGGGGAGCTGGTCGATTCAGCCGAGCGGGTCTTCGTCCTGCCCGCCGAGGCTGCGGACCTGCTGCGCGCGATCGGAACCCTTGCCGTGCAACCCGCAGTCGTAGGCGCGCGCGGGAAGGTGATCACCATCGTCGGCGCATCCGGTGGGGCAGGGGCGTCCACCCTGGCGGCGGCGCTGTGCCGGGTGGCGGCGCGGGGTGATTCGGCAACGCTGCTCGACGGGCACTGGCTCTCCGGCGGGCTCGACCTGCTGCTTGGCATCGAGCACGTCCCCGGCGCGCGCTGGGGCGAGATCGACTTCGGTGAGGGCACCGTGGCGCGCACCGACGTGCGCCGCGCGCTGCCCGCCACCGCCGACGACATCGCGGTGCTGACCTTTCCGCGCCAGCGCGTGGCGGACCCGTTCCGGCTGGAGGCGGCCGCGTTGGAGCACGTCGCCGGCGCCGTCGGCGGGGCAGGGCTGACGGTGGTGGATGCGCCCGCCGCGCTGATTCCCGGCCGCAGCGACCTGGTCGTCGTGGTGGTCGTGCCCGAGGTGCGCTCAGTTGCCGCCGCGACCCGTATCGTCGCCGAGTGCGCCGCCGCTGGTCTGCCGTGTGTGGTGGTTGTGCGCGATAGCGCCTGGGCCGCGCTTACCGACGAGGAGATCGCGCATACCACCGGCGCCACCGTGCTCACCCACCTGCCACACGTGCGCGGGCTGACTCGCACGGTGGAGAAGTCCGGCCTGCCCGCGCGTGTGCCCCGTTCGCTAGCCGCCTGCGCCAATGCGGTGCTCGAGGAGGTGGCCTAAATGATCGACCGCGACCTCATCGCCCGCGTCAAACGCCGCCTCGCCGACGAGCCCAACGACCCGGAGCCTGCCCGCATCGCAGCCCTCATCCGCGAAGAAGCCGTGGTGATCAGCGACATCGGCGTGCTGGATGTGATGCGCACACTTCGCGACGACACCACCGGCACCGGACCCCTCGAAGCACTGCTTGCCGACGACACCGTCACCGACATCTGCGTCAACGGCCCCAACTGCGTCTACGTCGACTCGGGTGCGGGCCTGGAACGCTCCGCGGTGCGCTTCGAATCCGAAGCCGCCGTGCGCCGCCTCGCCTCCCGCCTGGCCGCCAGCTGCGGGCGCCGTCTCGACGACGCGCAACCGTTCTGCGACGGCCACATCACCCGTGACGACGGCACCCTCCTGCGCTTCCACGCCGTGCTCGCCCCAACCGCCCAGGCCGGCACCTGCATCTCCCTGCGCGTGCTGCACACCGCCTCGGCCACCCTCGACGACCTGGTGGCGCGAGGCGCCCTGAGCGGGGAGGTAGCGGAGGTGCTGCGTGGGGTCGTCGCAAAGCGAAAGGCGTTTGTGGTTGTCGGCGGCACCGGCTCCGGCAAGACCACGCTGCTGTCCGCCCTGCTCGCGGAGGTCGACCCGGCCGAGCGCATCGTCGCTATCGAAGACACCCTGGAACTCACCCCCGACCATCCGCACGTGGTCAACCTGACCACCCGCGGCGCGAACTCCGAGGGCGCCGGCGAGATCACCATCGCGGACCTGGTGCGCCAGTCGCTGCGTATGCGACCCGACCGCGTCGTAGTGGGCGAGATCCGCGGCGCCGAAGTCGTCGACCTGCTCGCAGCACTGAACACCGGCCACGACGGCGGCGCCGGCACCCTGCACGCCAACTCGATCGCCGAGGTCCCCGCCCGCTTCGAAGCCCTCGCCGCCCTGGGAGGGCTGGATCGCGCCGGGCTGCACGCCCAACTCGCCGCAGCTATCGACGTGGTCATCGTGGTCAAACGCCACCCCGACGGCACACGCCGCCTTCATCAGATCGGGGTGCTCGAAGGCCAACCCGTGCGCGCCAAGGTGGTGTGGGACGCCGACACCGGCCCCGCCGAAGGCTACGAGGAGCTGCTGTCATGACCACGCTGTTGCTCCTCGCCGGCGCCGCCGCCTGCCCGCCACCTGCTCCTGGCGCTCGCATCGCGCCGCGCTCGTTGGCTGTTCCTCCCCGCATTGTCATCCCGCTGGTTGTCGGCGCCGTGGTGCTCGCCGCCCTGGCGTTCGACCGGGCCAGCCTGGTCATCGCGCTAGCGATGGGTGCGGCGACGGTGGTGTGGGTCGCAGATACCCAACGGCGCGCCCGGGCCGCCTCCAAGCGCACGGAAGCGGTCGCCACCTTCCTCGGTCACCTTGGCACCAACGTCGAAGCCGGCGCGCCACTGCACGCCGCGTTAGAGCGCGCCGCCGAACACGCACCGCGCGAGATCGCCCGCGACGTCGCGCACCTCATCCACCACGTCGGCACTGGCGCACCACTTGCGGCCGAGACGGACGAGTTCGCCCGCATCGCCCCGCTGTTCGCACTGTCGGCCAGTAGAGGAGTACCGCTGTCGCGCCTGGTTGCCGCCGCACGCGACGACATCGACCACGCCCGACGCCACCGCGCCACCACCAACGCCGCGCTCGCCGGCCCGAAAACCACCGCTGTCGTGCTCGCACTGCTGCCGTTCGCCGGCCTGCTCATGGGCGCGGCGATGGGCGCGAACCCGCTCGCGCTGCTCACCGGGGGAGGCCTCGGCGGAGTACTGCTCACCGTCGGCACCGCGCTGGTGTGCGCCGGTGTGATCGTTTCCCAACTCATCATCCAAGGAGCCACCACATGATCGCCGTCACCTTGCTCATTGCCTCCGCGCTCGCCGTCAGTCCCGCGCAGCCCGCCCGGCGCGTCACACACCACGCCGCACCCACACCGAAAACCCCTCGCGACGGCCCCGACTACGCGCAGCCGGACCGCTGCGCCGCCGACATCACCCTGTTCGCGGCCTGCTTCGAGGCTGGGCTGCCGGTCAGTGCCGCAGCCGCCGCGGTTGCCGAAACTCACGACGGTGACCGCAGCCCGTGGCACACCGTCGCAGCGCTGCTCGCGCTCGGGGTCGAACCTGAGCGCGCCTGGTCGGAACTCCACGCCATTCCCGGCGGGGAGGACCTGGCCAGCCTCGTCGCAATGACGCACGCGTCCGGCGCGGCGCTGGCGCAAGGGTGCGAACGTATCGCTTCAAACCTGCGTGCCGACGCCGCCGACCATGCCAAAGCCAAAGCGGAACGCGCCGGCGTACTCATCGCCATCCCGCTCACCGCGTTTTTCCTCCCGGCGTTTTTCGTCCTCGGGCTCGCGCCTGTGGTGATCAGCCTCGGGAGCAACCTCATCAACTTCTGAAAGGAACAATCATGACCCGCATTTCCACCTTCTTCATCCAGCGTTTGCGTAACGACGCCGGAATGTCAACCATCGAATATGCTTTCGGTTCGTTGGCGGCAGCTGCCCTTGCCGGGGTGCTGTATCTCGTGGTCAACGGCGACGGGGTCGTTTCCGCGATTGAGAACGTGATCACCAGCGCCCTGACCAACACCCCGGGCTAATGACCACGATTGAAACGGCGCTTTCGCTGGCCACGCTCGTGGTGGTCACGGCTGCGATCGTGGGCGGCATTGCCACGATGTCCGCCTACATCGCCGCCGTGGACATCGCCGGTGCTGCTGCCCGGGCGCACGCCATGGGGGTGGATTACACCGCCCCGCGCGGCGAGGTGACCATGCACGAATCTGCAGGTCTGGCCACCGTCACCGCCGCTGTTCCGGCCCCGATTGGCACCATGCGCGCCACCGCGGTTTTTCCGGTGGAGTTCTAATGCGCCGATTGCTTATCGACGACACCGGCTCCGCCACCGTCACCACCACAGGCATCATCACCGCAGTGGTCTCCTTGGCCCTTGCGGTGGTGGTCACCGGGGCCGGCACCGCCGACGCGCACCGGGCCCGCGTGGCCGCAGACCTTGCCGCCGTCGCCGCCGCCACCGCGCTCTACCGGGGTGCTGATGCCTGCGAGTGGGGCAACGAAACCGCCAGCAACAACGGCGCCGAGGTCACCTCGTGCGAGTTTGCAGAGGGCGACGTCATCGTGGCCGTGCGGCTGCGCCACGCCGAAGCGACCGCTCGCGCCGGGCCGTAATGGCTCGCCGGTCAGCCAGTCATGCTCACCAGCGCGCCGAGCAGCTTCAGCGCGGCGTGCTTGTCCAGTGGCTGGTTGCCGTTGCCACACTTCGGCGATTGCACACACGACGGGCAGCCGTCCTTACAGCCGCAGGACCGCACCGTTTCGTAGGTTGCGGCGATCCACTCGTGGAAGCGGGCAAAGCCCTCGTCGGCAAAGCCCGCGCCGCCCGGGTGGCCGTCGTAGACAAACACCGTGGGCAGCATGGTGTCCTGGTGCAACGCCGTGGACACGCCGCCGATGTCCCACCGATCGCACGTGGCCAAAAGCGGCAGCAGGCCGATCGCGGCGTGCTCCGCGGCGTGCAGCGCGCCGGGGATCTCGCCAGCCGTAATACCCAGTTTGTCCAGCACCATAGGGTCGATCGTGTACGCCACCGCGCGGGTGACTAGGCGTTGCTCGGGCAGGTCGAGGGGGATGTGTTCGGAGACGGTGCCGTCGGCAAGCCGGACGACATAGCCGGTGACACGGTCGATGACCTCCACGTCCACACTGGCCACCCACAGTCCCGGCGACGGGTTTTCCAGATCTGTCGGCTCGCCAAGGATCGTGATGTCGGTCGTGGAGCGCGCCTGCGTGGAGTAATCCGGCCGCTCCGGCGCGACCAGCGCCACGTAATCGTCCAGGTCTAGCGACTGCACCACAAAGTATTCGCCCTGGTGGATGTACACCGCGCCGTCGTGCACCTGGCTCATCGCACGCCCCGCGTCCACGGTGCCCAAAAGCCGCCCGTCGGTCACATCGACGATCATGACTTCCTCACCCACGCCGCCGCGGATGCTTACCGACGCATGCGCCGTCTCCGGAGTGACCTCCCCCTCCAACTGGGGCACCGCAAACCACCCCTGCGGCCGGCGGCGTAGCAACCCCTCGGCGGTCAGGTCGTTGACCACGTCGGTGGCGTTGAAGGCGGCGACGTCGTCGTCGCTAAGCGGACGCTCCACCGCCGCGCAGTACATGTGCCCGCGCAGGATATAGGGGTTGGCCGGGTTGAACACGCTATTTTCCACCGGCCGGCCCAACAGTACTTCGGGGTGGTGGACCAGGTACGTGTCCATCGGCTCGTCGCGCGCCACCATCACCACCACCGAGCCCTGACCGCGCCGACCTGCGCGCCCGGCCTGCTGACGAAACGACGCCACCGTGCCCGGAAACCCCGCCATGACCACCGCGTCCAGGCCCCCGACGTCGATGCCGAGCTCAAGCGCATTCGTCGTGGCCACGCCAAGCAGATCCCCGTTGTCCAAACGCTGCTCAAGCGCACGGCGATCCTCCGCGAGATACCCCGCACGATACGAGGCGACACGGCTGGCGAAATCCGCCCGGCCCGCCACCACCAGGTCCTCCTGGGCGCGCATGGCCACCGTCTCCGCGGCGCGGCGCGAACGCACAAACGTCAACGTGCGCGCACCCTGCAACAGCAGCGTGGACATTATCGACGCCGCCTCCGTCGTCGCCGGGTACCGCACCGGCGCGCCGTTTTCGCCCTCGGCGCCCTCGATGAACCCCGGCTCCCACAACGCGATGGTGCGCTCGCCGGTGGGCGCCGCATCTTCCGTCACCGCAACAACCTCGCGCCCGCACAGCCGCGACGCCTGGCCCGCAGGATCCGCCGCGGTCGCTGAGGCGAAAATCAGCGTCGGCTCAGACCCGTACGCCTTCGCAATACGCAGCAACCTGCGCAACACCAACGACACGTTCGCCCCGAACACACCCCGGTAGGTGTGGCACTCGTCCACCACCACAAACTTCAAATGGCGCAGCAGCCTCGCCCAACGCTCGTGCGCACCCAAAAGACCCGCGTGCAGCATGTCCGGGTTCGTAAACACGTAGCGGGTGTGCTCCCGGATACCCGTCCGCGACTCCTGCGGCGTATCCCCGTCATACGGCGCCGGGTGTACCGACGACAGCGCCGCATTCCCCCGCGTCATGGCAAGCGTTGCCTGCAACTGGTCCGAACCCAACGCCTTCGTCGGCGTCAGATACATCGCGCACGCCTTCGGATCCGCCGCCAACGCGGAAAGCACCGGCAACTGATAGCCCAACGACTTTCCCGACGACGTGCCCGTCGCCACCACCACATCCCGGCCCGCCCACGCCAACTCCGCGCACTGGGTTTGGTGGGCGTAGGGGAGGGTGACGGCGTCGTCGATAAGCATCTGCTTCAACCCCGGCTCCACCCACTCGGGCCACTGTCCAAACACCGCGAGACGAGCCGGCTCATGCTCCACATGCGTCACCGTCGCAGCAGGGAAACGCTGCGCAAGCACCGAAACGAGCTCATCGCCAAAACCAGAAACCATGATGGTGAGCCACTTTAGCCGGGCCAAAGCAGTGCCCCCGACAACAAATCGTGGCAGACTGGGCAACGGTCACAGATTTTGTGTGCGCCTCATCAGGTGCTCGCGAGGATTGTGCACGCGGGTACCAGGACCAAACAGGCCCTGGTGGACGACAAAAACATGCAACATTTTGAAAGGTTTCACCATGGCAACCGGAACTGTTAAATGGTTCAACGCCGAAAAGGGCTTCGGCTTCATCGCACCCGACGACGGCTCCGCCGACGTCTTTGTCCACTACTCCGAAATTCAGGGTTCCGGCTTCCGCACCCTCGAAGAAAACCAGCAGGTCGAGTTCGAGGTCGGCGAAGGCGCCAAGGGCCCACAGGCCCAGCAGGTCCGCGCCCTGTAAAACAGCCCTCTAAAACAGCGCGAACAAACCCCCGGACGGTACACCCGCCCGGGGGAAATTTTTATGCCTACACCGCACTGATACCGCGGCGAATATCGGAACGCTCAAAGATCTGGTTCTGCAGCTTCTGAATCACAAACCCCACAAGGGAACCCAACACCACACCCAGCACCATGCCCAGAAGCGGGTACTGCTGCAGGAGCGTGCCACCCAAATACCCCATGCCGACACTCAGGCAGGCCCACAGGATCACGCCGATGGTGTCGAAAAAGAAGAACTTAAACCAGTTGTAACGCACCGACCCCAGCACAATCGTGGCCACCCAACGCGCCCACGGGAGGAACCGCGCAACAATAATCATCGCGCCCGCACCCCGGTTCATGTTGGCCCGCACCCACGTAATCGCCTGGCCAGCCTTCGAATCCGGATCCAACCTATCCACCCGGTGAATCAACTTCGCGCCGAGGGCGAAACAAATATTGTCGCCAACAATCGCGCCGATAATCGCCGCGATGATCACACCCCACACGTTCGGCACACCACGCGACGCGGAAAACGCACCAGCCAGATTCAACACGGTTTCAGACGGCACCACCGGCGCCAACGCATCCGAAACGATCAGCAACACGACGAGTGGGTAAAAGATCGGCAACCCCATCAACGTATGCAAAAACTCAATGAGTGAATCGACCACGCTGCGTCCTCCTTTCCACCCCAACAACTCCGCGCCAGGGCACCAACGCAGTGTAATGCCAGGGGCGAGAAAATCCCCCGTCCGTATAACCATGTGCTAGTTGTCTGATAAGAATGAGGAAGTTTTACCGCTCATACGCTTAGTGGGAATCGAGGAAAGGTCAGCGTGACTGCAAACGGCAAGACTCTCGTGATCGTGGAGTCCGCGACAAAGGCGAAGAAGATACAGAAGTATCTCGGCGACGATTACATCGTGGAAGCATCGGTGGGCCACATCCGTGACCTGCCGGGCCGCGCCGCCGACATCCCCGCGAAGTACAAAAACGAGCCGTGGGCAAAACTCGGCGTCAACCCGGAGAAGGGTTTCGACCCGATCTACGTCGTGTCCGCTGACAAGAAAAAGAAGGTCACCGACCTGCGCGCCAAGCTCAAGCAGGCCGATAAACTCCTGCTGGCAACAGACCCGGACCGCGAAGGTGAAGCGATCGCGTGGCACCTGCTTGAAACCCTTAAGCCGAAGGTGCCGGTAGAGCGCATGGTGTTCAACGAGATCACCGAATCCGCCATCCGCGAAGCCGCCGAAAACACGCGCGAGCTCGACATGGATCTTGTCGACGCCCAAGAGACCCGCCGCATCCTCGACCGCCTCTACGGCTACGAAGTTTCCCCCGTGCTGTGGAAGAAAGTCATGCCGCGACTGTCCGCCGGCCGCGTCCAATCCGTGGCCACCCGCGTCATCGTCGAGCGCGAACGCGAGCGCATGGCGTTCATCGCCGCCGAGTACTGGGACTTGGTTGCTTCGCTCGCCCACTCTTCCGAAGAATTCGACGCCAAACTCGTCTCCCTTGACGGCAAGCGCATCGCACAGGGCCGCGACTTCAATGACCGGGGAGAGTTAGTGTCGGATGCGGTGGTCGTCGATAAGCAAAAAGCGCATTCGCTTGTCGACGACCTCGGCACCGCACCGATGCACGTCACCGCAGTCGAAGAAAAGCCCTACACGCGCAAACCATACGCGCCGTTCATGACTTCAACGCTGCAGCAAGAAGCCGGCCGCAAACTCCACTTCACCTCCGCACGCACCATGCGCATCGCGCAACGACTGTACGAAAACGGCCACATCACCTACATGCGTACAGACTCCACCTCCCTGTCCAAGCAGGGCCTCGACGCCGCACGCGCCGCAGCACGCGAGCTCTACGGCGCCGACTACGTCTCCGCCAAGCCGCGCGTCTACGACCGCAAGGTGAAAAACTCCCAGGAAGCCCACGAGGCGATCCGCCCCGCCGGCGAACGCTTCGCCACCCCCGGGCAGCTGGCGGGCGCGCTGGACGCCGAAGAGTTCAAGCTCTACGAACTGATCTGGCAGCGCACCGTCGCCTCCCAAATGGAAGACGCACGCGGCAACTCCACCAAAATCACCATCGCCGCCGACGCCGCCGGTGAGGCTTGCGAGTTCACCGCAACCGGCCGCACCGTCACCTTCCCCGGCTGGCTGCGCGCCTACTCCGACCGCCAGTCCAACGAAACCCGCCTGCCGCAACTGGCCAAGGGCGACGAACTGACCACCAAGTCCGTCACCGCCGACGGCCACACCACCAACCCGCCTGCGCGCTACAACGAAGCGTCGCTGGTGAAGAAGATGGAAGAACTCGGCATCGGCCGCCCGTCCACCTACGCGTCGATCATTAAGACGATCCAGGACCGCGGCTACGTCGTCGTCCGCGGCAACGCACTCGTGCCGTCCTGGGTGGCGTTCTCCGTCGTCGGGCTGTTGGAAAACAACTTCGACGCACTCGTGGACTACGACTTCACCTCCTCCATGGAAGACGAACTCGACGAAATCGCCCACGGCAACCAAGACCGCACCAAGTGGCTCACCGGCTTCTACTTCGGCGACGCCGACGCCCGCGAGTCCATGGCGCAAGCCCTCGCACGCCGCGGCGGGCTGAAGCACATGATCGAGAACAACCTCGAATCCATCGACGCGCGCGCCGCGAACTCGCTGACACTTTTCGACGACGCCGAAGGCCGCCCCGTCGTCGTCCGCGTCGGCCGCTACGGCCCCTACATCGAGCGCGTCGTCGGTAAGACCGCCGAAGGCGAGCCCGAATACCAGCGCGCCAACCTGCCCGAATCCGCAACCCCGGACGAAATCACACTCGAGATGGCCGAGAAGCTCTTCGCCACCCCGCAGTCCGGCCGCGAACTGGGGGAGAACCCCGCCAATGGGCGTGTGGTCGTCGCAAAGGAAGGGCGCTTCGGCCCATATGTCACCGAGCTTGTGCGTGACGACGAACGCACCACCGCCGAAGCCCGCGCCGAAGAAATCATCGCCGCTGAGCGCGCCGAAGAGGACAAACAGCGCGCCGAAGAAGGCAAACGCGCCAAGAACTGGGAAACCAAAACCGCCGCCGCTCAAAAAGAAAAGCGCATGGCGCAGCTGGTCGACGAGCAGCTAAAGCCCGCCACCGCCTCCCTGTTCGCGTCGATGGAACCGGCGACGGTCACGCTCGAGGAAGCACTGAAACTGCTGTCGCTGCCGCGCGAAGTCGGCGTCGACCCCGCCGACGGCGAAGTCATCACCGCCCAAAACGGCCGCTACGGCCCATACCTGAAGAAGGGCAGCGACTCGCGCTCGCTCGCGTCCGAGGACCAGATCTTCTCCATCACCTTGGAAGAAGCCCGCCGCATCTACGCCGAACCGAAACGCCGCGGCCGCGCCGCCGCCAAGCCACCGCTGAAGATGCTTGGCGACAACGACGTCTCCGGCAAACCCATGACCGTCAAAGACGGCCGCTTCGGCCCATACGTCACCGACGGCGAAACCAACGCGTCACTGCAACGCGGCGACACGCCAGAGACGATGACGGACCAGCGCGCCAACGAACTGCTCTCCGCGCGCCGCGCCCGCGAAGCCGAAGACGGCGGCAAGAAAGCCACCAAGAAAAAGGCGACAAAGAAGAAGGCAACCAAGCGCGTGACCAAGCCGAAGCAGACCACAAAACGCGTGGTCAAAGCTCGCAAGCGCTAGGGATTGCACAATATAGTGGACAATTCCTTTACAAGGGTTGTGCTGTGCGCTTAGCGTGCATGGCATGACATTTAGCGAGATTCTCGAGGCCCTGGCGCACGCCGACATCAGCGTGCTCGCCGACTTCGACGAGTCCGCACCCGCCTTCGCCGCCCTCGATCCCGCCCTGAAACGCAAGTGGGCGCAGGCGCACGCCACCTACTTCGGCGCGACGAAGTTCACCCGCAAGCAGGCCGACGCGCGCCGCTTGGCCGCCGGGATGCCGCTCGACCAGATCTGCCTGCTTGAGCGCAAACTTGCCGCCGTCGCCGACCTTGCCGAGCGCTGGCGCCTCCGCCTCGAACTGTTGCGCTTCCGCGGCTCGTACAAGGCGCTATCACGGCGTATCGACGACACCATCACCGCCCCGAAACCCACCCCCAAGAAGCAGTGCCGCTTCTCCAAATCACGCTCCGGGATGCGCAACATGTCGCTGACCTACTCCGAGCGTGACATCGCCGATTTGGAGCACCTGCTGCGTTCGCTCATCGACCCGTCGCTGCCCGCCGCCGAGCAAATGGCCGACGCGTTGGTGAGCCTGCTGCGCGGCGGCGGTGCTGGTGCTGACGGTGTCGGCGGGGTTGGCGCCGGCGGTGTTGCGGGCGCTGGTGCTGGCGGGGTTGCCATGCCCTACGCCGCCCCGCGCCCCATCATCCTGGTGCCGCTGCCGGAGTGGACCCGCATCCAGTCCGGCCACGGCGACGAAGTTCAACTCATCCTTACTGACGGCACCACCATGACCGGCGCCGAATTCCTCGCCCGCGAGTTCGGCGCCGACCTGGAGGTTGCCGCGTTCCACCCTGCAGAGGGGGCGGTGAACCTCTACCGGGCGAAGCGCTTTGCTAACGACAAGCAGCGCACGTTGGCGTCGATGATGTCGCCGACCTGCCCGGTACCCGGCTGCCGTCACGGAGCCGATCACTGCGAAATCCACCACATCACCGCCTGGCGACACGGCGGGGAAACCAACCTGGCCAACCTCGTACCCCTGTGCAGTTACCACAACGGCACGAACGACGACGACCCGTGGATCGTCAGACGAGGCCGAATATGCATCCGCGACGGCATCCCAGTGTGGGTGTCACCCAACGGATACGAAGTGCCGAACGACACCCCCGGAGCCATGCAGCTCCTGTTCGGAAACAACTGACCGGGCGCGATTGAGCGCGCCCGCAGGCCTGAGTTCTGCCGCGCTGCGCTGGGCCGGGGCTGCTGCCGCGCCGCGCTGCGCTGGGCCGGGGCTGCTGCCGTGCTGGGTCCTATGAGCGGTCCGCCATGGTGGAGCGCACCGGGCGCGCCAACTGCGTCATCTTGTTACGCCCGCGCAACTCCACCGACTTCATCAGCGTCCAGCGCTGCTGCTCAACCTCGTTCGCCGCGCGCAGGGTCGCGGCGTTGGTCAGCACCATGCCCGGGGTGTCCTTGGCAAGGTCGGTGAGGCGGGCGGCGCCGTTGACGGCGTCGCCGATCACGGTGTACTCGAAACGATCCTTGCCACCGATGTGGCCAGCGACCACGTGGCCCGAGGCGACACCGATGCCGGCCTTCAGTTCGAAGCCTTCCAGGCCGCGCTGGATTTCGCGGGCGGCTTGGAGGGCGTGCGAGGCGGCGTCGTGAAGCGAAACTGGCGCTCCGAACACTGCAAGCGCCGCATCGCCCTGGAACTTATTAATCACGCCCTTGTTGCGGTGCACCACCTCAACGACAACCTCGAAGAATTCGTTGAGTGCCTCCACGACCTCCTCGGGGGTGTGCTGGACGGTGTAGGTGGTGGAGCCGACGACGTCGATAAACAGCACCGCGACCCTGCGTTCCTCGCCGCCGAGTTGCGGGCGCTCCTCAAGCGCCTTCTGTGCGACCTCAGCACCGACGTACTTGGCAAACACGTCGCGAACACGCTGGCGGTCCTGCAGACCCCGCATCATCTCGTTAAAGCCGGCTTGGAGGACGCCGATCTCGGAGCCGTCGTAAATGTCCACCTGCGTATCGCCCTCACCGCGGCGCACACGGTTGATGGCGACCTGCAGCTCCTTAATCGGATCGACGACGATCACCGTCGCAAACGACGTCCCCACAAACCCCGTGAAAATACCCGCCGCGATCAGCGCCACGATCGCCGCCGTCATCTCACCCGGGGTGTCCCGGAAGTAGCCGACGCGCTGCGCCACAGCCAGCAGCAGCACCCCGACCATCGGCACGGCGGAGGTGGTGAACCACGTCAGCATCAACCGAGACGCAATCGGCGGCTGGAGCGTCGAATCCTCGAACCGCCGCGCCAGCGCCGACGCCGCAATCGGACGCACGAGACGCTCCGCCTGCAGATACGTGAGCACCGACACCACAAAACACGTCAGGATGGTGGTGGCGAGGACGACGATGCCCAGGGGGACGTCGACAAGCAACGTGCGCACCGTGACAATCGCAATGCCCAACCCCCACACCGCAACAACGATGATCGTCTGCAACACCGGCAAACGCATCACCAAATGCCGCACCATGTTCGGATCATGATCGTCAGGGCGCCTCTGCCACTCCAGCACCGGCCGGAACAGGAAAAACGTGACGATCACACCGAGCGCAACAGCAATCGCTGCATACAACACCCCGATAAACCCAAGCTGGCCGTTGAGACCTAACTCGTTGACGGCATCCATCGGGATGAGGAAGCGCACGAACAACATGCAGCCCACGGCGCCGAGCAGGTTGGTGCCCAGCACCGTCGCGGCATAGAGAGGCCACGACGTGCCCCAAAGCCACTGCAGCTCGCGCCAGATACGTTCCATGGTCTATCACCTTAGCGCGCGGGTACTCTGGTCACCTGTGACTACCCGCAGCGTTAGTGAGCGTTTGGCTGGCACCCCGGCGGTGCGCGACATCATATTGTCGGCGGCTGCCACGGCGAGGGGGCAGGGGGATGCGTATGCGATGACGCATGCGTGGCTGTTTACGGGCCCTCCGGGCTCGGGGCGGTCGAATGCGGCGTTGGCGTTTGCGGCGGCGTTGATGTGTGAGAACCCGGACGAGATTGGGTGTGGGCGGTGTAAGGGGTGCCGTGATGCGTTGGCGGGGTCGCATACGGATTTGGTGCATGTGGTGCCGCATACGTCGACGATCAAGGTGGATTTTGTGCGTGATGAGATCGTCGCAAAGGCAGCTCGCTTACCGACGGTTGCCCCCTGGCGCGTTGTCATCATCGAAAACGCGGACCGCCTGGCCACGTCGATCACCACCGCGCCGGCTGACGCGCTGTTGAAGACGGTGGAGGAGCCGCCGGAGCGCACTGTGATCATTATGTGTGCCCCGTCGACGGATCCGCAGGACTTTTCGCAGACGCTGCGTTCGCGCTGCCGGCATGTGTATGTGCCGTCGCCGTCGGAGGATGAGTTGGTGCGCATTCTCGTCGAGGAGGAGGGGGCGTCGGAGCATGATGCGCGCCTGGCGGCGGTGTCGTCGCTACGCCATATTGGCCGGGCGCGGTTGTTGGTGCGTTCGGAGGCGATTCAGCAGCGTCGCGCGATGGCGATCAACTTGGCCGAGTTGGTGTTTCACGGCCCGCAGGCGTTTCAGGCGGTGGGGTCGTTGCTGAAGGCGGCGGAGAAGGAGGCCGTCGAGGCGCATAAAGCTGACGACGAAGCCGAGCGGGCCAAGCTCGAAAACGCCCTCGGTATGGGTGCGAAGGGGAAGGGGGCGGCGAAGGCGCTGCGGTCGGTGGCGTCGTCGGTGCGTCAGTTGGAAGAGGAGCAGAAGCGTCGTGGCACGCGCCGCAAGCGCGACATGCTGGACCTCGTGTTGGTGGACCTGGCGGGGGTGTACCGGGATGCGATGGTGGTGCAGTCGGGCGCCGATGTTGGTCTGACGCACCCGGATTTTGAGGGGCTCGCGCGTGAGATTGCCGGCCAGGTGTCGGCGGAGGGGCTCGTGGAGTGCCTCGAGGCGATCGGCCAGTGTCGTGAGCGCCTGGACCAGAACGTGACTCCGGCGGTGGCGTTCAACGGCATGATTGGCCGCATAAGGCTCGCGTGCAACGTGTCTTAACCTGCGGGTTTCGCGGGTCGCGTCCGCTAGGTTAAGCTGTCTTCCCGGTGCAGCATTGCTGCCCGGCCACCTTAGCTCAGTCGGCAGAGCGTCTCACTCGTAATGAGAAGGTCGCGAGTTCGATTCTCGCAGGTGGCTCGTGAATAAATACCCCGCTACCTGCGACATCAGGGCGGGGTATTTTGATTCGCCCGTGTTGGTAAGCGCGATATTTACCAAATCCTTACCGCTGGCTAGTTTGCCGGGGGTAGCGCGGGGGTAGAAAGCAGTGGCGCTGCTGTGGCGTTGGCCACACATCTATTGACACCGTCACAGGCTGTGTCCACAGCGGTGTTGTGCGTCGGTTGCTGTGGTTTTGGATCATACTGCGGACACCGCGGTGTAACGGTCGCCGGGATGGTGGTCGGAACAGCGTGGGTGTGCTCGGTTGGAACAGTCGTTGGATTACATTATCGCTGTTATAGGCAAGTCCACCGTGATGGTGGGGTATGTGTTCTATATGCAGGCACTATAGGCGAGATAGGTAAGTCCTAACTCAATGGTTTGGGTCGGCGTGTGGGCCGCCGTCACGCCACCGCGGTGGCCTGGTTGGAACAGGGTTTTGGCGTGGCTGATCACCATGTTGGAACAGGGTTTTGGAGCGGTCGATCACCATGTTGGAACAGGGTTTTGCAGCGACTGCACCCGGTTTTGGAACAGCGCAGGTAACAGGCACAAAACCATAGCCACAGGTACCGGCACAGACACAGCAACACCCACAGCGGGGTAGCGGACGCAGCAACACCCGCGTGCCGTGGCTGCATACGCAGCGACACCACCACAGCGAGGTGAGGGACACGAAACGGGGTGCAGGCACACACCACCACGGTGGCTCACCCACACCACAGCACAGCCCCGACACCACCACCACAGCCCGCCGACGTCACCACAGCGGTGGCGCGCTCGCCGACGCACTTGCTGCACAGCAAGATCAGGCGCGCGCACACATGCGGTGGACACAGCCCGGCGCAACACCGCAGGACGCTGCTGCGACCATATCCACCGCGATGGTGGGCCTGGTGTAATGCTGTGGTGCAGGCTGCTGTGGTGGCGCGGGCACAGCAGGCGCACTCACTGCGGTACGGGTGCAGTCGGCGGTGTGGCCGGTGTCGGCGCGAGGTAGTGGCCTGGTGCAGGCTGCGGTGTGTGCGCCGTACGTATCACGCACACTGTGGCGTCGTGGGCCTGGTGGTGCGGGTAAGGGCGAATCGGTGGAGGGGATGGTGGACGGGATCACCGCAGGGGTGCCGGTGCTAGTGCAGTCGGTGAATTGTGCCACGCACGCTGGGGTCGGTGACACCGTGATGGTGTGGTCGGTGGCGGTGTGTGGGTGCGTCTGATACGGCTGTGGCCACCGCGAGGTGTTTGTGCCTGCGACCGGCGTGCAGGCCGCCGTGCGCGATGTGGACACCATATAGGTCGCGCTCGCCGACACACATGCTGCACAGCATGATCAGGCTCGCGCACATGTGTCGGCGGCCACGGTGCGCGCTGCGTCGTGGGCCTGGTGTCGGTGTCGGTGGCGGGGGAGGGTGAGGGTGCGTCGTGGTTAGGTCGCCGGTGTTGTCGCGGGCGTGGATCTGTTCACCGCGGTGTTGCTGGTGTTGGCGCGGGCGGTGGCCGGGGTGTTGTCGGTGGCGGTGGGCTAGACTGTGAACCAATTACACAATCACTGTGAACCAACTGCACACTCAAAGTAAAAACACAGACATGACTACCGCACACACCACGGACCCCGGACCGAAGAACCGCAATCGAATGGTTGCGCTGATTTTAGGAACTATCGCCATCGTCGCCGGCGTTGTCGCTTGCAGCGAAGCAGCGTCCACGAAGGATGACGAGGCCATCTCGCGGGGCAACTCCGGAGACACCACGGTCACCGACATCTGGGACAACGACATCGCGGTACCCACCGACGACATCGCCGCCGACGCCACGCCGGTCGATAACAACGACCCGTACGCCGGTATCCCACGCAAAACCGGCGCGCGTGAGGTGCCCGACGTCTACGACGACCCGTACGCCGGTATCCCGCGCAAGACCACACCGCGTGGGGTGCCCGACGTCTACGACTCCTACTCGGATTCGTCTGTGAAGCAGCCCTCCTCCGCCGAAGTGGCCGCCGTCGCTACCGAGCGAGGCGTGCTGCTGCACCAATGGGAACTCGGATACATCGAGCAGCGCGGCATGATGATGAAGTCGTATGGTGTCTATAACTACGACGAGTATCCGAACAACAACTGGCTCGCGTGGCCCGTACCCACCGCAGGCATGACGATCCTCGTGGCGAACCCGGACACCGGCAAGTCGCGCAAGTGCACACTCTCTGGGTTCGTCCGCAAAACAAACACCGTCTACGGTGTCACCGCCGGCCACTGCGTCCAGGACGGGTTCACTGACGTCTACTACAAGTTGGCGAACGAGCCGAATGTTCGTCCCTTTGGCAAGGTTGACCAGTGGCAGACAATGGGCAAGCCCGGCGCGGGCGATGTCTACCCGTTCGCTACCGACGTGGCACTGATTCTGGTCTACCAGGACGTTGCTGCAACGATGGACACCCGCGTGGCCACCGAGGCGACCGTTGTGGACATGCTCGCACCGGACCAGATCACCCCTGGCATGAAGGTCTGCAAGATGGGCTATCGCTCGCAGGAATCCTGCGGTCCGGTCGTTGCGTCGAACGACTCCGAGGTCCGCGTACACATCTTCTCGCTCGGCGGCGACTCCGGATCGCTGCTCTACACCTACGTAGGAGATAAAAGCAACCGCCAGATTGCCGTGATCGGCGTGCTGTCGTCGTCTCCGACGACGGGCGGTCAGACTCACGACTTTTTGACCGACTTCGCGCTGCTGGCCCCGGTTGTTGACCACGACGGCACGCAGTACATGGGCTAGACCTTCAGCCAGTGCTGGCCCATATACTGCGCGTCCACGCGCAGAATGGGGTGTGCTGTTGGAGTCGCAGTGCAGGCTGCTGTGCGCACCGCGGACACCGATGGCCAACATGCGCCGGTGTGGCGGTGACTCACCGCGTAAGGCTCATGCGCGCCTGCTGTGGCTACGGTGCGCGCTGCGTCGTGGTCGCGGTGTCGGTGGGGGTCGGTGTCAGCGGTGTTGGTGTCGGCAGGGTCGGACGCGGGTCGGCGGTGCTGGTGTCGGCGGTGGCGGGGTCGGTGACAAGGACAAGGACAAGGACGCTGCTGTGGTGCTGGTGTTGGCGCAGTCGGTGTTGGTGGGGTCGGTGGGGTCGGCGGTGTTGGTGTCGGCGCGGTCGGGGGTCGGCGACAAGGACAAGGACACCGCTGTGGTGATGGTGCCGGTGGGGTCGGTGCTGGTGGGTGCATATATTGACGGTGCGGGGTACTGCAATAGGGAATGTCTATATATCCGGGGAGAGAGAGGGTTTGACTCGGCCCGCGCGCTGGGTGTCGAACACCCATAGTCCCGAATAATTTTGGGGTGGGGTGCTGTGGTCGGTGTAGTCACCGCGGTGGTGTCGGTCGTGGCGGTGTATCAGGACGAACTACCTGCTGCGGGCGGTGTCGAAGGATCGAAGTCTAAACCTCGGATTCGCCCTCGGGATTTTTGAACCCGAAAAACTTTTTAGACACCTCCCGCCCGGCCAGCGACGCGGCACCCGGCTTGGTCCACCCCATTACGTTGTTAGCAGTTCCACCCCAGGGCA
>NZ_KV821324.1:0-2644 GCF_001815635.1 Corynebacterium sp. HMSC075D04 | reverse complement strand
TTGTTGCGCGGTCGTATCTAGTAACACCGTGGTGAGTATCGAGTAACGCATTGGTGAGCATCCAGTAACAGTCCGGGGGAGGATTCTGGTGACCGCGTGACTTCAGGGCACGCGGCGTTACCAGAGGAGTCTGATTGTGACTGACTACCGGGCGGTAATGGATCAAGTGCTCAAAGGCTGGTCTTTCCGCCAAATCTGTTCGAGTCTGCGGTGCTCGCACACCACGGTGCAAAAAGCACGCGATGCGCTTGTGGAACACAACATCACAACGCGTGAGCAACTTCGTGGGGTTGCAGATCATGAGCTAGCGGACTGGTTCGTCGACGGGCGCAGCCATGCTCAGGGCGATTTCGTCCCGATCGATTTCGACGCTGTCGCCAAGGCGCGTATCGGGCGCAACAAGGTGACTCTGCAGGTGCTGTGGAGCCGCTACACCGCACAGCCTGCGGGGCTGGGCCAGCGGTATTACAGCTACGAGCGGTTTCGCCAGCTTGTAGCCCAACACGTTGATACAACTGGGCTGACCGCCAGGATCACCCATGCCCCAGGCCATACGATGCAGGTGGACTGGGCCGGCACGAAGATGCGACTGTTTGACCCCACCGGCGGGCAAGGCTCGAAGGTCAGTATCTTCGTCGCCTCGCTGCCGTACTCGGGCATGGTATTCGCCTGCGCGTGCGCTAATGAGCGCCAAGACGCGTGGCTTGCAGCCCATATCCGCGCGTTCGAGTACTTCGGCGGGGTCGCCGAGGTCATCGTGCCAGATAACGCCTCGACAGCCTCGAACGCGATCAGTGCTACGGACAGGAATCGCCGGGTCAACTCCACCTACGAGGAGTTTTTGGAGCACTACAACACCGCCGCGTTGCCGGCCCGTGCAAAACGGCCCAAAGACAAGGCCAACGTCGAAGCCGCAGTCAAGATCATCACCCAGAACGTCATCGACGCACTCGATGGCCACCAATGCGTCGGGATAGACGAGCTCAACACAAAAATCACCACCCTGGTCGATAGGATCAACGCTGCCGAACCGTTTCGCGGCAATGCGACGAGCAGACGCGCATTATTTGATCAGTTCGAACGCGACGTGCTCACCGCACTACCGGCAACACCGTGGCAGCGCACCGAATGGAAACGCGCCAAAGTCGCACCCAATTTCCACATCAGAGTGCACAACGCGCATTACTCGGTACCCCACCTACTGGTGGGCCACACCGTGGATGTGCGCATCACCGGTGACAGCCTTGCCGTCTTCGACGCCGGGCAGCGTGTGGCCACCCACCAACTCGCACGTGCCCGCGGAGTGTACGTCACCGACACTGACCACATCCCGGCGAACATAAGTGACACCCGTGGGTTGTGGACAAGCGAGTACTTCCTGCGCGAAGCCGCCAAAATCGGGCCAGCCACCCACCAAGTGATCTCCGAGCTCATCGAAGCCAAAGCGATCCCTGCCCAGGCGTACCAAGCGTGCCGCAACGTACTCAACATGGGCAAACACGCCAACAAGCCAATCCTCGAAGAAGCCTGCCGGCGTTTGGTATCCGCCGACGGCGCCAGGCGTTCTGTGTCGTATACCGCGGTGAAAAACATGATGGCCGCCGTACGCAAAGACACCTCCACACGCCCCACAGGCACCGATGTAGCAACCATCCAGTCAACCGGCAGGCTCGCTGACGGTGCGCCTGCCCCAACAACGCGTGACACACGCGGCGCCTACCTCGGTGGTGCTGCCCAGTTCAGCCTCGAAAACCTCACCAAGAAAGGATCTGCATAACCCATGCCCCACCCACAACCAGCATCATCATCCGCCCGCTTCCTCGACGAATCAGTCCTGCCGATCTTTACCGATCTACGCATGACCGCCTTCGGACAAAGCGTCATCGACATCGCCGCCGATCCCGCATTCGACGATTGGAGCTTCTCCGACAAAGTGCTCTATGCACTCGATAAAGAGGTAGCGGCCAAGCGTGAGAGGCGAGTCAACAAACTGCTCAAAGCATCCCGATCGCCAAATCCCGATGCTTGCATCGAAGACATCACCTACACACCCGGCCGCACCATCAACAAAGAGCAAATCACCCGACTCGCTCACTGCCAATGGTGCCAAAGCGCACAAAACATTGTCATCCTGGGCAAATCCTCCGTCGGAAAAACCTACCTCGCCCAAGCACTACTCACCGCGGCGTGCAGAAACGACTACTCCGCACGCTTCTTCCGCACCGACACACTCGCCAACCACCTCGCCGTGCTCAAACACGACGACCCAGCCCGCATCACATTCCTCGAAGACCTACACAACACAGACGTGTTAGTCCTCGACGACTTCCTCACCACCCCAATCGATGCCGCCACCGCACACCAACTACTCAACATCCTCGCAGAACGCGAACCCCGCGGATCAACCATCGTGACATCCCAGTTCACACCCGACGAGTGGTACAAATCCATCCCCGACGCCGTCATCGCCGAATCAATACTCAACCGACTCGTCGCCGGCGCCGAAATCATCACACTCGAAGGCACCAATATGCGACTGACCCAATAACCCCCGCTACCAACCCAAACGCCCGGGTGTTACTCGATACTCACCCGGGCGTTACCCGATACTCACCACAGTGTTACTAAACACGTGGTCTAAACA
>NZ_KV821323.1:0-3185 GCF_001815635.1 Corynebacterium sp. HMSC075D04 | reverse complement strand
CACAAACCGCTACACCACTACACGGGACTTGACCCTTCACCGACACTCCTTTGCTGACTAGCTCGTCAACAATGGCGTACAGATCCGTCAGTGAACGCGCGCACCGATCCATCGACGTGACGACAAGCTGATCTCCTGCACGGACATATCGCATTGCTTCATCAAGTCCAGGGCGCTCACGCGATCCACCACTGGCCTTATCCGTGTAATAGGTGAAGACCTTCTCTGCCTTGAGTTGTTCAATCTGACGATCAAGGTTCTGATCTTTCGAACTCACCCGGGCATAGCCCACCTTTTGTCCTGAGATCGCCCCCAACTGTTCAGTGATCTCCAGAGGCAGTGACGGTTCTGTTCCGTTAGTCTTGGAACTAACCCTAGCGAACAGGAAGTTTTTTCATTCACAAATTGTTCGCTTGGGGTGTACCCCAGGTGCCCCTACCAGCGCCCGCAGTTGAAGGCTTCACCTACCAAATGGTAAAGTTAGCTATATGCGAACCAGTCAGCGCTCCGAGATCCTGGAAGCTGCCCTCCGCGTCATGAACGCAGCGGAGGGTGGCGACATTACCCTTGACGCAGTGGCCCACGAGGCCGGGCTCACCAAACCGGGATTGCTATATCACTTCCGCAACCGCGACGTACTGCTCGCCGCGATCGTCGACCACGCTGCGGCCAACGTCGAGAACGACATGACTGCCACCCTTGGCAAGCCCCTCGAGAACGCCAACGCCACCGAGCGGCTCCTGAGCTACGTTCACGTCGCCGCCCACGGGGCCGCCAAGCGCGCCGAGTTCATCATCTGGGGCCAAGCGACGTATCGGCCCGAACTCACCGAACCGTGGACTACGCGGATGGGCCGCTGGCTCGAACTCCCGGACGATCTCGACGCCGCCACCCGAGCCAGGCTGACCACCGCCCGACTCGCCGCCGACGGACTCTGGGGCGCCCAGGCCACAGGTGTGTCCACCCTCCACGGCGCGGATCTCGAAGCCGTCGTCTCCAGCATTCGCTCCCTGATCGAAGGAACAACCCCATGAAGCAGTGGTTCCTGCTCGCTGGCGCCATCACTACCGAAGTGGCGGCGACGCTGTCTCTCAAGGCGGCGCTCAATCACCCATCCTGGTACATCGTGGTTGCTGCCGGATACATCGGCACTTTCGTCTTCCTCACCTTCTGCCTGCGCGAAGGAATGCAGATCGGCGTCGCCTATGGCATCTGGGGAGCCAGCGGGGTCGTGCTCGCCGCCGTGCTATCCGCCGCGATTTTCGGTGAACCTCTGACCGCTGTGATGGGTCTTGGAATGGTTGCGATCATCAGCGGTGTCCTCACCGTCGAACTCGGCTCCCAGAAAGCTCAGCAAACCGCAGCCCAGGAAGCAGGAGTCAACTCATGAGATGGATCTTCCTCGCAGGCGCCATCTTGTCCGAAGTCGTCGCGACCATGTCGCTACGAGCCTCCGACGGTGGCCGGGTGAAGAAATGGTTCATCGGCGTCATCGCGGGGTATCTCGTGGCGTTCGTCGCCTTAAGTCTCGCCTTGGCCGACGGCATGGCCCTTGGCGTCGCCTACGGCATCTGGGCAGCATCCGGCGTAGCTCTCACCGCGATCCTCGCCCGGGTCATCTTCCACGAACCCCTCACCCGAACCATGGCCCTCGGCATCCTCCTCATCGCCGTCGGAGTTCTCACCGTTGAACTCGGCGCCAACTTGGCGAACTGACGCATTTCCGCAGGTAAACCAGGCAGATTGGTGTGCTGCACCACGAGGCGCACAGACAAAGGCTCCCCAATGAGCGCCTGTGGGCCTAGCGTTGTGGATGTGATCACCTGTGTCGTCCACTACACCATCGACCCCGACCAGATCGCAGCCTTTGAACAGTTCGCCCGCGCTTGGATGCGGCATGTCGACGAACACGGCGGCACCCACCACGGGTACTACCTACCCGCGGAAGGTGTGAGTGACCGTGCGGAATCCCTGTTCAGCTTCCCCAGCCTGGCTGCCTACGAGCAGTACCGCACCTTGTTCGGCACCCACCCGGACTTCATCGCCGCTGACCGGATTCGAGACGAGTCCGGGTGCGTCCTGCGGTACGAGCGCACCTTCATGCGGCCGCTCCTACCCCAGGGACACTGAAAGAGACTCCGGCAGCACGCTCGGCACAACCCACAACGCCGCAGGTCAGCGCGTACAGATGGGTGTACGCTATACACACATTAGGACCTTAAGGCATAGCTGCAGCTACTTTCGCCTTACTACCCATGAAGATAGTTGGAAGGAAGTTGAGTGATATTCATGACTGGTTCAAGTTATCGATCAAGAGTATTTGGATATAATTTTAGTCGGATCGTACTTATCTTCGCAGTACTCTTATTGTGTGTCTACTTCTTGACCAGAAGAGATCAAACCGCCTTTATCACATGCGGTCTTTTAGTGTCTCTGGCAATTTTCTTTAATGTCGGGGTGTTGCTGAATGATGAAATCCTTCGGATTTCAGTTCTTGGCATTCCAGTTAGCAACGTTCGTTTGGAATCTCTGAAGGGGGCGGAGATCCTTCCCTCGGGCCCCATACTCGAATCCCAAACGTTTGGGGTTCACTTCCTGGATGGCACTATTTCATTCCATGCCGGTTCTGCAAATATCCTCCTACACCGCAATATCGGAAGACCCATTCGCTTGACGGTTAAAGACCCAGAGGAATTTTTACACCTCCTAGCGGAGAACTCCGCTATTCGACCCGCTTCTCACAGTTAAGCCCCCGGTGCCGACACAACTGGCAACCAAAAGCATACCTCGAAGAGCTACTCACTCAAGCATCACCCGATCTGACGCGTCAGATGCTCGGTGATTTCATCAACCAAATTCTATCTTCCCAAGACGATACTGTCGGCAGCGCTGACTACGGCACCACCAGCGACAACCGCGTCAACCACCGCAACGGCTATCGCCACCGACTACTGGATACACGGGTCAGCACCGTCGATGTGGCTATCCCGAAACTACGCCACGGTTCCTTCTTGTCTGACTGGCTGTTAGAACGACGAACCCGTAGCGAACGTGCCATGTAGATAAGCCTCTGGGCACTAAAGTACCCAGAGTGAAGTGCCCCGGGTTTTGTTCCTAGGCGTTTGCCTTGATTTCTATTATTTCCTGGGGTGGGTTCTGCTTCCAAAATTCGGTTTCCACCTCGA
>NZ_KV821322.1:0-313 GCF_001815635.1 Corynebacterium sp. HMSC075D04 | reverse complement strand
TCTTCGGCGAGGGCAAGGTCGCAACCGCAGCGCCGCGTCCCACGGTGTTGGTGCCGCTGCCGGATTATCTGCGCATCTTGGATGGCACTGGTGATGATGTTCTGTTGGCGATGACTGATGGCACCACCATGACTGGTGCGGAGTTTCTCGCCACCCAGTTCGGTGATGCGTTGGAGGTGGCGGCGTTTCACCCGCAGGCCGGTGCGGTGAACTTGTACCGCACGCAGCGTTTGGCGAATCAGAAGCAGCGTGATCTGGCCAAGCTGGTCTCCCCGGTGTGTGCGTTTCCTGGCTGTCGTCACGGAGCAGACAA
>NZ_KV821321.1:0-29593 GCF_001815635.1 Corynebacterium sp. HMSC075D04 | reverse complement strand
GACTCATCCGTCAAGCATGACGCGACTCATGACAGCGTGTCCCCGACAGGATTCGAACCTGCGACCTTTGGTACCGGAAACCAATGCTCTAATCCACTGAGCTACGGAGACAATGCCGATCACACTAGCACCCCGTGTGTGGGCAGAAGAAATTGGTGCAGCGCTTCACGACGAAACCCTCAGGACACTCTCAGCCACACGCCATGGTTTCTCAACACCGGTGTTTCATAATGATTGTGCGCCGCGGGAACGGCGTGACACGGGAAACAATGACAGCGAAATGGCCGGCCCCAAAAGGGACCGGCCATTTCGTGTATCTCACCCCGGCGAAGGCGCCGGGGAAGAGGGAGTGTTACTTCACGACCATGACGATGAGGTCACGCGGGCCGTGCACACCCTCGACACGCACGAGCTCGATGTCGGAGGTAGCGGACGGGCCAGAAATCATCGTGGCCGGGTGCTCCGGGTTGATACGGGCGATCATCTCCGGCACACCGTAGACCACGGAATCTGCACGCACGATGCAGATGTGGCGGTCCGGAACCAGAGACAGTGCGCGGCGGCCGCACACGTCGCCGGCCTCCAGCACGATCGAGCCGGTCTGCGCGGAGGTGACGTGGGAATCCGTCACCACGGCGTCCACATCGCCCAGCGCACGCGGATCCGACGTGACGTCATCCGGACGGGCAGTGCCGGAGAAACCGTCGAACAGGGAGGCATCCAGGCCCGGTGCGTAGACAACGTCCTTGCACTTGCGGTCTGCAAGCACCTTCAGCAGGTCGTCGCCAAGCGTCTGCTCGGTGGTTTCCACAACGTCAGCCTTGTAGTCCACAAGACGGTCGATAAGGATTTCGCGCAGCTCGTCGCCCTTGATGTCGGACGTGGTGCGGTACTCGCGGACCACCTCGACATGCTCCGGAACATTAGAGAGCTTGTGGGCGTTGCGGATGCGCTTGAGAATCTCGCGCTTCGCAGCCTCGTTACGGGAGTCGCGGGCGGGGGAGCCTGCAGCATTACCAGTAGTGGTAGTCATTTACTTCTCCTCCTCGATCGGCTTGGTGTTGACCTTCTGGCCGTTCGGAATGCCCTGCTCACGTGCCTCGGACAGCAGACGCTTCGCCTCGTCCGTCTCCCACCACTGGCGGAAGGACTTCTTCGGCGGCACCGCAACATCGCGGTAGCCAGTCCAGCCGGAGATTGGAGGCGGCATGGTCTCGATCTTGCCGTTAAAGCCGCCGAGCACACGACCAAGCGCAACCATGCGGACCAGACGGTTCCACACGTTGCTGCGGCCCCACACCTGAGCCAGCGACGCGAACGCAGCCTGCTCCATGCGGTTCGGCTCGTTCTTCGCCTTCTGGTAGCGCAGCTCCAGCAGAATGTCGGTGATCGGAATCTTCACCGGGCACACCTCGTTGCAGCGACCGCACAGCGAGGACGCGTACGGCAGGGAACCGTTCGGGTCGTCCGAAGAATCGATACCTGTGAGCTGCGGGGTCAGGATTGCACCAATCGGGCCCGGGTAGGTGGAGCCGTAGGAGTGGCCGCCGGCACGCTCGTAGACCGGGCAAACGTTCAAACAAGCCGAGCAGCGGATGCACTTGAGTGCCTCGCGGCCGATCTCGTTAGACATTGCGGCGGTACGACCGTTGTCCAGCAGAACAATGTGGAAGTTCTGCGGGCCGTCGCCCTCGGTCACGCCGGACCACAGGGAGGTGTACGGGTTCATGCGCTCGCCAGTGGAGGAGCGTGGCAGCAGCTGTAGGAACACACCGAGGTCATCGAAGCTCGGCAGGAGCTTCTCAATGCCCATCACGGTGATAAGCGTCTCCGGCAGCGTCAGGCACATACGGCCGTTACCCTCAGACTCGACGATGGAGACGGTGCCAGTGTCGGCGCAACCGAAGTTAGCGCCGGAGATGGCAACCTTTGCCTCCATGAACTGCTGGCGCAGGTACTGACGTGCAGCCTCTGCAAGCTCCGCAGGTTCCTGAGTCAGCGTCTCGTCAGTGTTCGGCATCTTCGCGGCGAAGATGTCGCGGATCTCCGCACGGTTGCGGTGGATCGCCGGGACGAGAATATGGGACGGGAAGTCCTCGCCGAGCTGCACAATAAGCTCAGCCAGGTCGGTCTCCTGAGCGAAGATGCCGGCTTTTTCCAGCTCGTCGTTCAGAGCGATTTCCTGGGTTGCCATGGACTTGATCTTGACGACCTTGTCCTCACCAGTCTCCTTGATCAGGCCCTGGATGATCTCGTTGGCTTCCTTGGAGTCGCGAGCCCAGTGGACGTGGCCACCGCGCTTGGTCACGTTCTCCTCGAACTGCTCAAGCAGCTCGGGCATACGTGCCGCAACGTCGCGCTTAATGGTGGAGCCTGCTTCGCGCAGCTGCTGCCAGTCATCCAGCTCGTCGACAACGTTCTGACGTTTCACACGAATGGTCGTGGTGGCGTACTGGTAATTACGGCGCTTGGTGACGTCGTTAAGTTCGTGGTGCGCAGCCTTCTGGAACTTCTCCTTGCCGCGCAGGTGAGCCGGGCCGTTGGCAAACGGCGGCATCGTGGGCTGTCCGAGTGCAACCTTCACAGCATCTTCTCCTTCGTGTACGCCGCAGACGTCGGAGTCAGCGGGTGCTCCTTGGTGGAGGCGAGGATCTCAGCCATGTGCACGGCACGAATGCCTTGGTGCTGGCGAGACAGTGCACCACCAATGTTCATCAAGCAAGAGGAGTCACCAGCGGTGACAAACTCCGCCTGGGTCTCCTTGATGTGGCGGACCTTGTCGGACACCATCGCGGAAGACACCTCAGGCATCTTCACAGAGAATGTGCCGCCGAAACCGCAGCACTCCTCGGAGTTCGGCAGATCCACAAGCTCAAGGCCCTCAACGTGGCGCAGCAGCTCGGTCGGACGGTCGCCGACCTTGAGGAAGCGCAGGGAGTGGCAAGAGGAGTGGTAGGTCACGCGGTGCGGGAAGAATGCGCCCACGTCGTAGGTGCCGGCGACATCAACGATGAATTCGGAGAGATCGTAGGTCTTCTTCGAGGCGATCTTTGCGCCGTCGACAAGCGCCTTGGAGCCGAAACGCTCCGCAAGCTCGACGTGCTGCTCGCGGACAGCTCCCGCGCAGGAGCCCGAAGGAGCCACAACGTAGTCAATCGACGAGTCTGCAAAGGCATCGACGTACGTCTCAATGATTGGGACGGCTTGTTCTTTGTAGCCAGTGTTGACGTGCATCTGGCCGCAGCAGGTTTGTTGCTCGGGGAAGACAACCTCATAGCCGAGACGGGAAAGCACAATGGCCGAGGCCTTATGCGCGTCAGGGAAGAGGGCGTCGCCGATACAAGTAGAAAACAGAGCTACTCGCATTTCGGGCTCCTATCGTGGGAAATCTCAGGGAAAACGACGAAACTCCCGAGGTCACTTGGACCTCGGGAGCACCGTAAAAGGATGGCAGTTACGGAACGACCGGAGCAAGGACCTCTAGAACGTTCGACTGCAGAAAGACTATCACGCACACTGCGAGCAAGAAGCCGAAGGACCAGCCCACGACCTTCTTGAAAATCTCGGACTCCTTGCCCTCCATGCTCACCGCGGTAGCGGCAATTGCGAGGGACTGCGGGGAGATCATCTTGCCCACAACACCACCGGTGGTGTTAGCAGCCAGCATGAGGTCCGGGTTGAGGCCAAGGTTGTTCGCGGCGGTGACCTGAAGGTTGGCGAACAGGGCGTTGGCCGAGGTGTCGGAACCAGTCACAGCCACGCCGACCCAGCCAAGCATCGGAGCGAAGAACGCGAATGCCGGGCCGAGGTTGGCAAAGAACTCACCAATGGTCACGGTCTGACCCGAATAGTTCATCACGTATGCCAGTGCGAGCACCAGCATGATGGTGACGGCAGACCAGCGCATCTTCCATGCGGTGTCCACGAACTCCTTACCAACTTGGCCCCAGGTGAGGCTGTAGCGACCGTTGTCGTTGAACACCATGTAGGCGATGGAGACGATGATGGCGGAAATGACCATCAGCGAGCCCGGGTTGTTGATGTAGGCGAATGAGTAGTCGGTGTTGACCGGCTCGCCCGCAGCGTTGAGCAGCTGGCCATCGATGACTGGCCACGGGAACGAGATCTTGAACTGCTTGAGCCAGGTCGGAATCGTGGTGCCCAGGTTTGCCAGGCCGAACACGACAACGACGATTGCGTACGGCATGAGTGCCATCCAGACGCGGCTGCCGGTGAGCGCTTCAGTGTCGCCATCTTCGTCGGCGTACGGCTCGAGGCCGAGGCGCTCACGCATGGCTTCCACACCGCGCGGCTGCCAAAAACGCAGCAGCACAAACGCGGCGCCAAGTGCGACGATGCAGGCAATAACGTCGGTGAGCTGGTAGGCGAAGTGGTTGGAGGTCCACCACTGGGCGATCGCGAAAGCCAGACCGATGACACCTGCGGCCGGGGCGGTCTCCTTGACGCCACGGAAGCCGTCGATAAGCAGCGCAATGATGAACGGCACGAAGAACGCCAGAACCGGGGTCTGGTGGCCGACGATGGCGGCGATGTTCTCGGTCTGCTCCAGCGTACGACCACCCACGTCACCTGCGGTGGTAATCGGAATGGCGACGGCGCCGAACGCCACAGGTGCAGTGTTCGCAATGAGCACCACGGTAGCGGCCTTCAGCGGCGGGATGCCGAGCGCGAGAATCATCGTCGCGGTAATAGCAACCGGGGCACCGAAGCCGGCGAGGGCTTCAAGCAGGCCACCGAAGCAGAAAGCGATGAGCATCGCCTGGATACGAACGTCACCGTTGCCCATCTTGTCGAACACAAGGCGAAGGTCCTCGAAACGACCAGAGGCGACCGTGATCTGGTAGAACCAGATGGCCGTCAGGATGACGAATACGATGGGGAACAGGCCGAACAGGCCACCGCGGAACGCGGAAGAGATGGCAAACGCGGTCGGCATATGGAAGCCGAAGATGGCCACGAGAATTGCAACGATAAGTGCAACAAAACCCGAGGTGTGAGCGCGAGCTTTCACGCCGAGCAGCATGATGAAGAAGGTTAACAGCGGCAGGGTAGACACCAATGCCGACAGACCAGTGCTGCCACCGACTGCGTCGGTGAAGATTTGGAATTGGTCCATAAAACAGGGCTCTTTCGAGACAGGAACGGAAAAAGAAACGGGTGACCGTGGCCTCGGCGTGCGAGACCCGATGGGCTAAATATGCCAAACAAGGCAGCGAAGTGAAAAGATTTGCCCCTCAAGGGGGATGTGAATTAGCGCACTTTGCGTATCGACGACCATCCGTATGCGCCCGTGTCAAAGCCCTCAATTACACTGCATGCCCATGACGCCAGCAGAACTTGCCACCACCGTAAAAGCCGCCGCAGAGCGCGTGCTTGCAGACCATGATCTCGACGCCTCTGTTGTCCCCGACACCGTGACTGTGGAGCGCCCGCGAAATCCGGAGCACGGCGACTACGCCACCAACATTGCACTGCAAGTGGCGAAGAAGGCGGGCACGAACCCGCGCGAACTCGCAGGCTGGCTTGCAGAGGTCTTGGCAGAGGACCCAGCCATCGCCGCCGCTGAGATCGCAGGGCCCGGCTTTATTAACCTGCGCCTCGCCGCAGACGCCCAGGGCCAGCTGGTAGCCAAGGTGCTCGAGGAGGGTGCCGCGTTTGGCAACTCCGACATCTACGCCGGCGAGAAGGTGAACCTGGAATTCGTCTCGGCGAACCCGACCGGCCCGATTCACCTCGGCGGTACCCGCTGGGCTGCGGTGGGTGACTCGCTGGGCCGCGTGCTTGAGGCTTCGGGCGCGAAGGTGACCCGCGAGTACTACTTCAACGACCACGGTGGCCAGATCGACCGCTTCGCGCGTTCGTTGGTTGCTGCTGCCAAGGGGGATCCAACCCCGGAGGATGGTTACGGGGGCGATTATATTCGCGAGATCGCTCAGGCGGTCGTCGAAAAGCAGCCCAATGCTCTCGAAGGCACTGATGCTGAAGTGCAGGAGACCTTCCGCGCTGCTGGCGTGGAGATGATGTTCGCGCAGATTAAGCAGTCGCTGCACGATTTCGGCGTGGACTTCGACGTGTACTTCCATGAGAACTCGCTGTTCGAGTCGGGTGCGGTGGATAAGGCGATTGCCACCCTGAAGGAAAACGGCAACCTGTATGAGGCTGACAACGCGTGGTGGCTGCGCTCCTCTGACTTTGGCGACGACAAGGACCGTGTGGTGATCAAGTCCGACGGCGACGCGGCATACATCGCCGGCGACATCGCCTACGTTGCGGACAAGTTCGACCGCGACCACACGCTTGCCATTTATATGTTGGGTGCGGACCACCACGGCTACATCGCACGTCTGAAGGCTGCGGCGCAGGCGCTGGGCTACAACGCGGACGCCGTCGAAGTGCTCATCGGTCAGATGGTCAACCTCGTGCGCGACGGCCAGGCGGTGAAGATGTCCAAGCGTGCAGGCACCGTGATCACGCTTGAGGATCTTGTCGACGCCATTGGCGTGGATGGCGCGCGCTACTCGCTGGTGCGCTCCTCTGTGGGCTCCTCGCTGGATATCGACCTAGATCTGTGGACGAAGCAGTCCTCCGACAACCCCGTCTACTACGTCCAGTACGGCCACGCGCGCCTGTGCTCGATTGAGCGTAAGGCCAAGGAAGCCGGCGTGACGCTGCCCGGCGTCGCGGACATCGACTTGGGCCTGCTGACCCACGAGAAGGAAGGTGACCTGATCCGCACGATCGGTGAGTTCCCTGCAGTCGTGCGCGCCGCCGCAGAGCTGCGCGAGCCGCACCGCATTGCCCGCTACACCGAAGAGTTGGCCAGCGCCTTCCACAAGTTCTACGACTCCTGCCAGATCCTGCCGAAGGCCGGCGAGGCGCCGGAGCCGATCCACACGGCACGTCTCGCACTTGCGATGGCGACACGCCAGGTGATTGCAAACGCGCTGGGCCTGATCGGCGTGAGCGCCCCGGAGCGGATGTAATGACTGTTTTCGTATCCACCCCGTACAGCACCGACGAGGGCGACTTCAACGAACTGCCCACACACGTTTGGCCGCGAAACGCCAAGCGTGAAGAAGACGGGGTAGTGACCATCGCTGGTGTGCCACTGCCTGAGATCGTCGCCGAATACGGCAGCCCGGTTGTCGTCGTGGATGAGGACGATTTCCGCTCTCGCTGCCGCGACATGGCGGAACCATTCCGTGCGCCGGAAAATGTGCACTACGCGTCGAAGGCCTTTTTGACCCGACACATTGCACATTGGGTGGATGAGGAAGGTCTTGCCCTCGATGTGGCGAGTGAAAACGAGCTCCGCATCGCACTTGCAGCCGATTTCCCGCCGGAACGCATCACTGTTCACGGCAACAACAAGTCCGACGAGTTTCTGCGCCTATGCGTGGATTCGCGCGTGGGGCATGTGGTCATCGACTCTCACCAGGAGTTAGCGCAACTGGAAGCTGTCGCCCGCGAGGCCGGTGTCATCCAAGATGTGTTCATCCGAGTGAAGCCCGGCGTGGATGCGCACACGCACGAGTTCATTGCGACGAGCCACGAAGACCAGAAGTTCGGCATTTCCCTGGCCACTGGCGACGCACTTGCTGCGGCCGTGGCAGCAATTGACTCAGATTCGCTGCAGTTGACCGGCCTGCACTGCCACGTCGGCTCCCAGGTCTTCGACGCTGAAGGCTTCAAACTGGCTGCAGAGCGCGTGCTCGGCCTGTACGCAGAAGTGTGGAAGACCTGCGGTGTCGCGCTTGGCTACCTCGATCTTGGCGGCGGTTACGGCATTGCTTATATGTCAGGGGAGCAGCCGCTCGACGTCGCGGCTGTTGCGCGCGACCTGCTTGCCTCCGTGCAGGATGTCGCTGACGAGCTCGGCATCGCCGCGCCGACTGTGGTTGTGGAGCCGGGACGTGCGATTGCTGGTCCTTCTGCGGTGACGGTGTACACCGCGGGTGTGATTAAGGACGTCGATACTTCGTTCACTACATCTCGTCGCTACATCGCGGTCGATGGTGGCATGAGCGACAACATTCGCCCTGCGCTCTACGGGGCGCTTTACGACGCCCGCGTGGTCAACCGCTTCGTCGACGGTGACAACACCGATACCCGCCTGGTTGGTTCGCACTGTGAGTCCGGCGACATTCTCGTAGAGAATGCGAAGTGGCCGAATGATATTTCCTCCGGCGATCTCATTGCGTTGGCTGCGACTGGCGCGTACTGCTACTCCATGGCTTCGAATTACAACGCGTTTGGACGTCCGGCTGTCGTGTCCGTGCGCGGCGGACAGATCACCCCGATGGTGCGCCGCGAGACTGTGGAAGACCTGTTGGCCCGCGAATATTAATTGACCTGAGTGCTTGCTTAAGCGATAGTAGACCAAGCGGTTCAAACCTGTACTTTGCAGCAACGAAAAGGAGCATCCTGACCATGACAGTTGCCAGCGCTGAAGGCATCAACGGAAACTACCCCGGCAAGGGCATCGGTACCCCGGTGGGTATTGCCGTGTTGGGTAAGGGCACCGTGGGCACGGAAGTGCTGCGCCTGCTCAGCGAATTCTCTTCGAACTTGGAAAATCGCATCGGTGGCCCGATCGAGGTCCGTGGCGTGGCTGTCTCCGACGTGGACAAGCACAAGAACGCGCCTGAAGTCCAGGGACTTTACTTGACTGCGGATGCGAGCGAACTGGTCACACGCGACGACGTAGACATTGTCGTTGAGCTCATCGGCGGTATTGATTATCCACGCAAGCTGGTGCTTGAGGCTCTCAACGCCGGCAAGTCTGTCGTAACTGCGAATAAGGCACTTGTCGCGGCACACGGCTCCGAGTTAGCAGACGCGGCGAACGCAGCCGGCGTCGACCTGTACTACGAAGCAGCCGTCGCTGCCGCGATCCCCGTGGTCGGCATGCTGCGCCGTTCGCTCGCGGGCGACCAGGTGCAGCGCATCTCCGGCATTGTTAACGGCACCACGAACTTCATCCTGGACGCGATGGCTTCCACCGGCGCGAGCTACGAGGAGGCGCTGGCTGAGGCAACCCGTTTGGGCTACGCCGAGGCTGACCCGACTGCGGACGTCGAAGGCCACGACGCGGCCTCCAAGGCAGCGATCCTTGCGTCCATGGGCTTCCACACCCGTGTGACGTTCGACGACGTCCACTGCGAGGGCATCACCAAGATCACCGCAGACGACATCGCGGCAGCGAAGAAGTCCAACCAGACGATTAAGCTGCTGGCCATCTGTGAGCGTCTCTTGGACGAAAACGGCAACACCACCGGCATTAACGCGCGTGTGCACCCGACGCTGGTGCCGAACGCGCACCCGCTGGCAACGGTGGACAAGAGCTACAACGCCATCTTCGTCGAGGCAGAAGCAGCCGGCCGCCTGATGTTCTACGGCAACGGCGCCGGCGGTGCCCCAACCGCTTCCGCAGTGTTGGGCGATCTTGTCGGTGCAGCCCGTAACAAGGTCCACGGTGGCCGCGCGCCAGCGGAGAACCCGTACGCGGACTACCCGATTGTGGCGTTTGACGATGTGACCACGCGCTACCACATCAACATGACCGTCAACGACCGCGTCGGCGTGCTCGCAGACCTCACGGCTCGCTTTGCTAAGGCAGGGGTGTCGCTTTCCGCGGTCCGTCAGGAGGAGTCTGGCGACGAGGCACACCTGATCGTCGTCACGCACGGCGCACGTGAAGCTGCCCTGAACGGCATCGTCGAAGAGCTCACCGGCCACGATGATGTGAAGGCCGTCAACTCCGTCATCCGCCTCGACGCTTAAAGGAGCACTCCGTCATGGCAACCGATCTTGAAGTAGGCCTGAAAGCACGAGTGAAGGTGCCAGGTTCGTCCGCGAACCTTGGTCCCGGCTTCGACACCCTCGGCCTGGCGCTGAGCATCTACGACACGCTCGAGGTAGAAGTCATCGAGTCTGGCCTCGAAGTGGAGATCTTCGGCGAGGGAGCCGACGATCTGCCGCGCGATAGCTCGAACCTGATCGTCAAAGCGATCAACTCTGGCCTGATTGCCGCGGATGTGCGGGCGCCGGGTCTGCGCGTGGTGTGCCACAACCAGATCCCGCAATCGCGCGGTCTGGGCTCGTCTGCTGCCGCGGCAGCCGCAGGTGTCGTCGCTGCGAATACGCTCGCGGGCTCGCCGCTGGATGAGGACACCGTCGTGCAGCTTTCCTCCGAGTTTGAGGGCCACCCGGATAACGCGGGTGCATCCGTGCTCGGCGGGGCAGTGGTGTCCTGGACCGACATTCCGGTCGATGGGCGCTCGAAGCCTTCCTACCGTGCCGTGCGCATTCCTGTCGACGAGTCCATCAAGGCCGTAGCCCTCGTCCCGGACTTCCACGCATCCACCAATGCGGTGCGCAAGGTCCTGCCGAGCCACGTCACCCACACCGATGCGCGGTTCAACGTCTCGCGCACCGCTGTGATGACGGCTGCGCTGCAGCACCACCCGCACCTCCTGTTTGAAGGCACCCGCGACCGTCTGCACCAGCCGTACCGCGCCGACGTCCTTCCGGTGACTGCGGAGTGGGTCAACCGCCTGCGCAACCGCGGCTACGCGGCATACCTGTCTGGCGCAGGTCCGACCGCACTCGTGCTCATCACCGAGCCCATCGAGCCTGCGCTTCTCGACGACGCCCGCGCCGCCGGCCTCCGCGTCATCGAACTCGACGTCGCAGGGCCGGTGACCGCAGAACTGCTGCGCGACTAGCGCAAATGCTTTGATGCCCCGGGGTGCACATGCGTACCCCGGGGCATCGTTTTTGTGCGGCATTATGATGTCGCCTTCGGCCGGCTGCCTGGGCCGGGCAAGGCGATGATGTCGAACTCCTCGCGCTGCAGGTGCTTGCGCAGGTCCTTCTTGTCAAACTTGCCTACGGACGTTTTGTCGATTGAATCCACAAACGTCCAATACTCAGGCGCCATCCACTTCGGCAACGTGTCTGCGAGCGACTCGCGGAGTCGTGCGGCAGTCTCCTTTGTCGGCTCAATGCCCGAGAGAAGCTTGGTCACCGCCAGCGGTCGCTCACCCCACTTGGGGTCCGGGATGCCGATGACTGCGCATTCGACGACTTCCTCGGACTCCATAATGAGGTTTTCCACCTGTGCGGAGTAGATCCACTCGCCGCCGGAGCGAATGACATCGCGGGCACGGTCGTAGAGCGTCATAAACCCGGCGTTGGTGACTGTGCCTACGTCGCCGGTACGCAGCCAGCCGTCGGCAGTGAAGTGTGCGCGCACGTCGTCGACTTCTTCGCCACGGAAGGTGGAAGCGATCTCGCCCGGTTCTTGCGTGGGTGAGTGGTAGTAGCCTGCAGCGACCATATTGCCGCGGACCTGAATCTCACCCTGGGTCAAGTCGTTAAACGCCATGACCTGGCCATCGTTGACCACGCGGTATTCCAGCGACGGGGCAAAGCGTCCCTGGGAAATGCGGTAGGACCAGCGCGCCTCACCAGAAGCGCCCGATGGCGGACGCGCCACTGTGCCGACCGTGGTGGTTTCCGTCATGCCCCAGCAGTGGACGATATCCACGCCGTAGCGTTCCTCCCACACCTTGATCAGCGCCGGTGGGGCAGGGGAACCGCCGACGAAGATCTCCTGCAGACTCATTCGTTCCGGGCGATTGTGCAGGTAATGCACCATCAGCTGGATCCACAAGGTGGGCACGCCGTGTGCCACGCGCGGGTGCGTGCTTGCGATAAGTCTTGCCAGTGTCGGGGCAGACACGTCCGAATCGGGCAGAACCAGGGGAGTTCCCGCGAGAAATGCGGCGAACGGTACGCCCCAACTGAGCACGTGATAGATCGGGATGCAGCACAAAAACGTCTCACCGTGCGTGACCGCCAGTGAGTCCGTTGCGCGAAGGCCGGTCGCTTCTAGCCACAACGCGCGGTGGGAGTAGGCGACGCCCTTCGGTGCGCCGGTCGTTGCTGTTGAATAGACCAAGGCAGCGGCGGTGTTCTCCGGGAGTTCGGGCCAGTCGTACTTTGTCGAGCGGCCGTCGAGAAGCTCCTCGTAGCTGTACACAGCGACATGCTCTGGCAGATACGCCGCGGCGTCTGTAATCGGTTCGGCACCTGTAAATGCCACCGCGCGAACCTTGGGGCAAAGCTCCACAACGTTGCCTAACTTCTCCGCAAGACGCGGATCGGCAACGATCAGTTCAGCCTCAGAGTGGTTGGCAACGTAGGCAATCTGGTCCGTCATCAACTGGATATTTAGCGGCGTAAACACAGCGCCCTTGGCGGCGACAGCGAACATCACCTCGAGGTGCTCAGAGCAGTTGTACAGCATGGTGGCGACGCGTTGATCGCTATCAATGCCGAGGTCATCATGCAGGGCGTGGGCGAAGGCCGAAGCGCGGGCGCCGATTTCGGCGAACGTCGTTTCTTCCGCGCCATCAGTGCGCCATGTGGTGCACTTCGTTGTCGCGTGCGCAGTCCTGCCGTATTCGAGAATGCGTGCGACGGAAAAGGGCACTTCCTGCATCGTTGAAAGCATGTTGGCAATGTTAGCGAAGCAATGCGACACGCCCCGGATTAAACCGCGGACGCAAATGCGCTACACTTTGCGCAGGATCGTGCGAACCGCACCCGGCAGGGGTTGTCCCAGGTGGGGATGCGATGGCGGGCACAGCGGCGATTTTTGCTCCCGCACCCCGTGAGATCCGGCAGGGCTACAAAGTTTTACTTCAGTCCAATCCCGATGAAACGCACCGCTTCCAGCATGCACCGTCGCGTGTTAACTACGCGAGAACCTGCTGGTTGAGCGACGAAAGGACACACGTGACCGACACCGGTACCGCGGCAGACTTGGCCGCTATGAAGATTCCGGAGCTGCGCAAAATTGCCGCCGAGAAAGGCCTGAAGGGCGTTTCGGGGCTGCGTAAGGGGGAGTTGATCCAGGCAATTACTACCGGCCAGGTTCCCAAGAAGGCTGCACCGCAGAAGGCGGAGGCCGATAACGCGGAGGCGCCAGCTGCTTCCGAGCGTGCAGAGCGCAAGGCCGACAAGGCCGACAAGACCGACAAGCCTGCAGAAAACGCTGACAAGTCGGCCGACAATTCCAATGACGACGATTCGCGGGGAGCTTCGCGTTCCGCAGCGCGCCGTGCTCGTCGAAACCGTGCGCGTCACCAGCATGAGGACAATGCGCAGGGTGGCGACGCGAGCGACGCGAAGGACGGCAAGGACGGGCAGTCCGAGATCACGGACAACCGCGACGAGAACCGCGAGAACCGCGACAATCGCGATAACCGTGATAACCGTGACAATAACGACCGCGGTGGCCGTAACAACGGCAACAACGGCAACAACCGTGGCGGCCGCAACAACCACCGCGACGATAACGATGACGACCACCAGGGTGGCGGTCGTCGTGGGCGTCGCGGTCGTCGTAACCGTAATCGCAACCGTGACAATCACGGCGGCAACAACAACCAAGGTGGCGGCAACGAGCAGCACTTCGACCCGGAGGACCTGCAGGAGGTTGCAGGTATCGCGGATGTGCAGGACAACGGCTCCGCGTTCATCCGTACCACTGGCTACCGGCAGTCCAATTCGGACGTCTACGTGCCGCAGCGCCTGGTCCGCCAGTCGGGTCTGCGCTCCGGCGACGCGGTAACCGGTCAGGTTCGCGCCAACGGACAGTCGCACCAGCAGGGCAATGGCCGTAACCGTCGTAGCTACAACCAGGTTGTTCGCGTCGACACGATCAACGGCCAGACTCCGGAGGATGCGAAGGGACGCAAGGAGTTCCACAAGCTCACCCCGCTGTACCCGAACCGTCGTCTGCGTCTGGAAACTGAGCCGAAGATCCTGACCACGCGTGTGATCGACCTGGTCATGCCGATCGGTAAGGGTCAGCGCGCACTGATCGTGTCGCCGCCGAAGGCTGGTAAGACGACGATTCTGCAGAACATTGCCAACGCGATCGCCACGAATAACCCGGAGTGCTACCTCATGGTTGTGCTTGTCGATGAGCGCCCGGAGGAAGTTACCGACATGCAGCGCAGCGTCAACGGCGAGGTCATTGCCTCGACGTTCGACCGTCCGCCGTCAGAGCACACTGCTGTCGCCGAGCTTGCTATCGAGCGTGCGAAGCGTCTGGTGGAGATGGGCCAAGACGTTGTGGTGCTGCTCGACTCGATTACTCGCTTGGGTCGCGCATACAACAACTCCTCGCCGGCATCGGGTCGCATTCTCTCCGGTGGTGTGGACTCCAACGCCCTCTACCCGCCGAAGCGTTTCCTCGGCGCTGCCCGAAACATCGAGGAGGGTGGCTCGCTGACGATTATCGCAACGGCCATGGTGGAAACCGGTTCCGCTGGCGATACCGTCATCTTCGAGGAGTTCAAGGGCACCGGCAACGCCGAGCTCAAGCTCGACCGCAAGATCGCGGAGCGTCGCGTGTTCCCGGCTGTGGACGTCAACCCGTCCGGCACCCGCAAGGACGAGCTGCTGATGAGCCCGGAGGAGGCGCGCGTCATGCACAAGCTGCGCCGCATCCTGTCTGCGCTTGATCCGCAGCAGTCCATTGACATGCTGATCAAGCAGTTGAAGAAGACCAAGACGAACGGCGAGTTCCTCATTGGTGTGGCGAACTCGGCACCAATGGCGCAGGCCGAAACTGAGGAGGACTACTCCTAATGGCAGAAAAATCGCATGTTTCGCTTGTCGACGACTACGTCGCCGAATACGAAGGCATCCAGGCCCAAATGGGCGATCCGGAGGTCGCTGGTGACCAGGACCGCTTCCGTAAGCTCTCCAAGCGCTACGCGGAGCTGCAGCCGATCATCAACGTCAATAACGCCCTGAACCAGGCGCGCGATGACCACGAGGCGGCATCCGAAATGGCCTCCGAGGACAAGGAGTTCGCGGAGGAGGCCAAGCGCTTAGAGGACGAGATTGTGCGCCTCGAGGAGGAGTTGGCTGACCTGCTGGCGCCGCGCGACGAGCACGATGGTGATGACATCATCATGGAGCTCAAAGCAGGCGCAGGCGGTGAAGAGGCCGCGCTGTTCGCTGGCGATTTGGCTCGCATGTACCAGAAGTACTGCGAAAAGCATGGTCTGACCTGGGAGGTCCTTGACGTTGCCGAGTCTGACCTGGGTGGTGTGAAAGACATGACCGTCGCGGTGAAGGCGAAGACCCCGTCGCGTGACGGTGCGTGGTCGATGCTGAAGTTTGAAGGTGGTGTGCACCGCGTCCAGCGTGTTCCGGTGACGGAATCGCAGGGCCGCATCCAGACCTCCGCTGCAGGCGTGTACGTCTTCCCAGAGCCAGACGAGGTTGAAAGCGTCAATATCGATGAGAAGGATTTGCGCGTCGACGTCTACCGTTCTTCCGGTAAGGGTGGCCAGGGCGTGAACACCACCGACTCAGCCGTGCGTATCACGCACCTGCCCACCGGCATTGTGGTGACCTGCCAGAACGAGCGTTCTCAGATCCAGAACCGTGCTCGTGCGATGCAGGTGCTGCAGGCTCGTCTCGACCAGATTGAGCGCGAGAAGCAGGAAGCCGAAGAGGCCGAGGGCCGCGCATCGCAGGTGCGCACGATGGACCGCTCGGAGCGCATCCGCACCTACAACTGGCCGGAGAACCGTATTTCGGATCACCGCATTAACTACAAGGCCAACAACCTTGACTCGGTGCTCGACGGCAACATGGACGATCTGATCACGGCGCTGCAGACGCACGAGCGCCAGGAGCGCCTTGAAGCCGAATAGCCTCCGCGACACCATCGCCCGCGCCACGCAGACCCTTGCTGGCGCGGGCGTTGCGTCGCCTGAAGTCGACGCACGCCTGCTCGCCGCGCACTTGATCGGGGTGCCGCCGATGCAGCTCATGTTCGCCGACGCGCCTACGGACTTCGACGAGGCCTACGCCAAACTCATTGCCCGACGCGCGGCTCGCGAGCCGTTGCAGCACATCATCGGCACAGCACCGTTTGTTGACATCGACCTCGCCGTCGGGCCCGGGGTATTTATCCCGCGGCCAGAAACGGAAGTGCTCGCTCAGTGGGCGGTGCGTTTGCTTAGCGACGACACCACCTCGCCCGAATCCCCAACCGTCGTGGACTTAGGCTCCGGCTCGGGTGCGTTGGCCATCACGATCGCCCGGGCGTGCCCGCGCGCTCAGGTAATCGCGGTCGAGCGTTCGCCTCAGGCGCGGACGTACTTGGAGCGAAATGTGGGGGACTACGCGTCGTCGATACGCATTGTCCCAGGGGATATGACCGATCCGGAGTTGCTTCGGGAACTCGACGGTGCCGTCGACATCGTCGTCACCAACCCGCCGTACGTGCCAGAAACCGGTGACTTAGATGTGGAGGTCTACGCCGACCCTCATGAGGCGGTGTTCTCCGGCGCGGACGGGATGCATGCAATTCGGGGGCTCGTTCCGGTTGCGGCAAGGCTGCTGCGTCCGGGAGGGCACCTCGGCATTGAGCATGATGATTCCACGTCGGAGGACGTACAAGACGTGGTGCGCGACCACGGCGCATTCGGCCCGCCGAGTGTGGTCGAGGACCTGACCGGCCGAGCCCGGTTTGTCATGGCGAGTAAGCTAGCCCGGTAACTTTCAGAACATGAAGGAGCACTATGTCCGCGATCTATAACTGCCTTGATCCGCAGGTTCGCGACGACGCGGTGCGCGCGGCTGCGGACGCTGTGCGAGCCGGCCGTTGCGTCGTCCTGCCGACAGACACCGTCTACGGAATCGGCTGCGACGCCTTCAATAACGATGCCGTAGCCACGCTGTTGGCTACCAAGCGCCGTGGCCCCGACATGCCTGTGCCGGTGCTCGTGGGCAGCTGGTCGACCATCCAGGGGCTCGTGCGGGAGTTTTCCGACACCGCGAAGACACTCGTGGAGGCGTTCTGGCCCGGTGGGTTGTCCATCGTCGTGCCTGAGGCACCGAGTCTGCCGTGGAACCTTGGCGATACACGTGGCACCGTGCTGCTACGCATGCCGAACCAACCGCTCGCACTTGAACTGTTGCAAGAAACCGGACCGATGGCGGTGTCGTCTGCCAACATCTCCGGCAACCCGCCGGCACAGACCGCAGCAGAGGCCAAGGCGCAGTTTGGTGATGCGATTGGCGTGTACCTCGACGGGGGAGAGGCCGAGGTTGGCACTCCTTCGACCATCATTGATATTTCGAAGCCTCAGCCGGTGATTTTGCGCGAAGGCGCGATCCCGGTCGAGCGCATTGGTGAAGTCTTAGGGCTTGACCCAGAGTCGTTGCGTCGAAAGTAGCGGGGGAGTTTTCAGGGGATGTCCGGAGCTGGTGTGCCACTTCGCGAGCTCGCACTCGTGCTACTCGTCGCGGCTGCGATCACGTACCTGGCCACAGGTGTGGTGCGTTCAGCTCTCGTGCGCACAGGACGCGTCGCGGAGATCCGCCAGCGCGACGTTCACACGCAGCCAACACCGTCGCTCGGTGGGCTGGCCATGTTTACAGGGTTTGCTGGCGCGTTTGTTCTCGCGCAGCAACTGCCCGCACTGACCCGCGGGTTCGCTCCAGTCACTCCAGAGATGACTGCAGTGCTCGTCGGCGGTGCCGCCGTCGTTGCTGTCGGAATTGTTGATGACCTCTACGAGCTCGGCGCGTTACCCAAACTCATCGGGCAATTCGCTGCTGCGATCATCATGTCCATCTTGGGGATTGCCTTTACGGTGTTTTACGTTCCAATCGGGGAGGGCACCACCCTGATTTTGGATGAAGTCCAGGGCATGGTCTTGAGTGCACTGTTTACTGTGCTGCTGATCAACGCAGTGAATTTCGTTGACGGCATCGACGGACTCGCCGCAGGGCTGGGCATGATCGCCGGGATGGCGATCCTCGTCTATTCGCTGTCAGTTCTCCATGACCAGGGCGGGGCGGTCTCCGCGTACCCGCCGGCGATTATCTGCACGTTGCTCGTCGGTATCTGCGCCGGCTTTTTGCCCCACAACTTCGAACCGGCGCGCATCTTCATGGGGGACTCCGGTGCCATGCTCATCGGGCTGCTGCTTGCCGCAGCGTCGATCTCCGCATCGGGCAAGATCAACATGTCGCTCTACGGGGCCGCAGACCTGGTAGCACTCATTAGCCCGATCATCGTCGTGCTCGCCGCGATTGCCCTGCCGGTCCTCGACCTGATTTGGGCCGTTGTGCGACGAACAGCCCGCGGCCAAAGCCCGTTCCAGGCAGACGCAGGCCATATCCATCACCGTTTGCTCCGCCTTGGGCATACGCACCGCCGCACTGTTCTGGTGCTGTACCTGTGGGTCTCCGCCGTCGCCTTCGGCGCGGTCAGTTTTTCCGTCGTGCCGGTGCGCATCGCAGTGATCTTCACCGTTGTCGCGCTTGTTTTTTCTTTCGTGCTCACTCTGGTTCCACTTGCGGAAGGCAAGATTGGCCCGCGGCGTGGTGGGGACGGTGCGGTGGCGTCGTCGAAAAGCAACCCTGCTCAGTCTGTAGGATGACCCAGCATGGAACCGCTCGAAGTCAATGACACGTCCCAGGTCAGTGATCATCGTCAGCCGCTCATCCGCGCACTGAAGGTCGCGGGATGGGCACTCGTCGTGCTTACGGTCGTCTCGCTCATGGCATGGGGCGCGACCCGCGAACTGCCCGGCATCTGGGCCGCGCTGATGGGAGTCGCCGTCGGCGGTGCGTTCGTACTCGCAACCACGGTGTCTGTCCTCGCAACCTCAAACTCATCCCCAAACACCACCATGGCAGTTGTCCTCGGCGGCTGGCTACTGAAGATGGGGCTGCTCGCAATCTTCCTGCTGTGGATCCGTGGATTCGACTTCTACGACCATCGAGCATTTGGCGTGACGACGATCGCAGCACTCGTCGTTGCACTCGCCGCCGAAGCCTGGGGTGTGCTCACCACACGCACCACGTACCTCAACTAACACAGAGTGTGGGGACCCTGTGACAGACCTAACAATCCGCTAGAAAGTCGTGCAAGCTGGGTGATTAGGGGTAAAAACCCTTAAAAGTCACCTTGGTGGGGGGACAATGGCACAGGTAAAACCCACATTCTCCTGATGTCCTGTTAGGATATCCGCTGGGTTTGTTCCAGGCTGGCGTTACCCCTGATGTGCAGGCGAAACCGGCCGGGGAACGACATCCCCTGCCCCGCGGAAGCAGATGTGCGACGGAGTCCGCCGCGGAGGCAGCCTGATGAAGACGTCCATCGCACCGCCCTCCGGGGAACCGGGGAGCGGCCCGAGAACGGGAGAGAACGCTGAGCGTTACAACTTTGGCCATGAAGGGTGAGTTTCACGCACCTGCGCTTGGTCCAGAATTTTTCCCGGGGCAAACGTACGGCCATATCATTGGTGAGGAATTTGCCAATGGGTGGTTCGCACTGGACCGCATCATGCTCGTCCGCCTCCTAATTGCGGCGATCCTGGTGCTCCTCTTTGTTATCGCCTTTAGGAACCCGAAGCTGGTTCCGAAGGGCCTGCAGAATTTCGCCGAGATCGGCGTCGACTTCGTCCGCATTCACATCGCGGAAGACACCTTGGGCAAGAAGGACGGCAAGCGGTTCCTGCCGCTGCTGTGCACCATCTTCTTCTCCATTCTGTTCATGAACGCGGCGACGATCATCCCAGGCCTCAACATCTCGCCTAACGCGCGTATCGGCATGCCGGTCGTGCTGGCAGTTGCGGCCTACATTGCAATGATTTACGCCGGCGTCAAGCGTTATGGCGCTGCGTACTTCAAGCACTCGACCGTCATCCCCGGCCTTCCGCCGGCGCTCCACATTCTCGTGGTGCCGATCGAGTTCTTCTCGACGTTCATTCTGCGTCCGGTCACCCTGGCGCTTCGTCTTATGGCGAACTTCCTGGCTGGCCACATCATTCTTGTCCTGCTCTACTCCGCCACGAACTTCTTCTTCTGGCAGCTGAACGCATGGACGACAGTGAGTGGCCTGACCCTGATCGCAGCACTGCTGTTCACCGCATACGAGTTGATCATCATCTTCCTGCAGGCGTACATCTTCGCCCTGCTGACTGCGGTGTACATCGAGCTGTCGCTGCACGCGGATGCGCACTAACAAAGCGCGACCACACACGGCCAACTGAATAACCCCCAACATCTGTCACACGCTTTCCCGCGGCCTGCGGGGAGGCACCTAGAAAGGGAACGACTTTCACATGAACGACATCATTCTTGCTCAGGCAGCGGAGACCGTGAACCGCTACGAGGGTCTCGGCACCATCGGCTACGGCCTTGCAACCATCGGCCCGGGCCTCGGCATCGGCATCCTCGTCGGCAAGACCGTCGAGGGCATGGCACGTCAGCCGGAGATGGCTGGCCAGCTCCGTACCACCATGTTCCTGGGTATCGCCTTCGTTGAGGCACTTGCCCTGATCGGCCTCGTTGCCGGCTTCCTGTTCTAAAAACAAGAACGAATAACCCCGTCCATTTTTAGATCAGGAGCAACCAATGACTAACGTCACTGCATTCCTCGCAGCCGCAGAAGGCTCCGAGAAGCTGCCGCTCGAGAATGAACCATCCATTCTCGTCCCGGCCGCGTACGACGTGGTTTGGTCTCTTGTCGTTTTCATCATCATCGGCCTGCTTTTCTGGAAGTACGTTATTCCGAAGTTCCAGGAAGTGCTGGCAGAGCGCGAAGACCGAATCAAGGGCGGCATCGAGCGTGCTGAAGTCGCCCAAAAGGAAGCCAAGGCTGCCCTGGAGAAGAACAACGCTGAGCTTGCGGAGGCGCGCCACGAGGCCGCTGAAATCCGTGAGGCAGCGCGTGCCCGCGGCAAGGAAATCGAGGCAGAGTCCCGTGCCCGTGCCGAGGAAGAAGCCCGCCGCATCATCGAGGCAGGCGAGAAGCAACTGCAAGCAGCTCGCGACCAGGTTGTCGCAGAACTGCGCAACGAGATGGGCCAGAACTCCATCTCGCTGGCAGAGCGTCTGCTGGGCACCGAGCTGTCGGACACGACCCGTCGCTCGAACACGATCGATGAGTTCCTCTCCGAGCTCGATCACGTCTCGACGAGAAAGTAGGCGAGATGAAGGCAGCTAGTCGCGAAGCACAGTCGCACGTCACCGGTCAGCTCGAATCACTGATCGGCAGCGCCGACAACGCAGTCGCCACCGCAGCACAGATCGGCACCGAACTGTTCCTCATCGTGGACCAGCTCGACACCGAGCGTGCCCTGCGCGTGGCTATCGCCGATACGTCCCTTGAACCCGGCCAGCGCGCCGGCATGGTGAAGGACGTTTTCGGTGGCAAGGTGGCGGAACCCACCCTGAACATCCTCACCGCAGCAGCGGAGCAGGAGTGGTCGACTCCGCGCGAGTTCCGCGCAGGTCTGATCAACCTGGGTCGCATCGCACTGCAGAAGGGTGCACAGGAACAGGGCCAGTTGGAGCAGGTCGAAAACGAGCTCTACCAACTGTCCGTCCTCCTCGAGGACGAAAAGGAGCTCACGCAGCTCCTGTCCGACCGCACCGCAACCGCTGCGCAGAAGCGCGGACTGCTAGCTAGCGTGATTTACGGCAAGGTGACAATGTTCACCGAGGCCCTGGCCTTGCAGGTCATCGGCCGGCCGCACCACAACCCCGTCGACGATCTCGCCGAACTGGCAGAAAACGTTGCGGAGATGCGCGGCAAGTCGGTTGCACGTGTGAAGACCGCTGAGGCGTTGAACGACACCCAGCGTGACGCACTGGCCCGCAAGCTGGAGCAGATTTACGGCCGCGAGATCGCCATCCACTCTGAGGTTGACCCCAGCCTCCTCGGCGGAATGGTGGTTCGTGTGGGCGATGAGGTCATCGACGGTTCGACGCGCGGCAAGATCGAGCGTCTCCGTACCGATATGGCAGCCCAGGCGGCTAAATAATTAACAATATGCTGGATAAAACTACCGAGAGCAGGAAGAACATGGCGGAGCTGACGATCTCCTCCGATGAGATCCGTAGCGCGATAGCGAACTACACCTCGAGCTACTCTGCGGAGGCCTCCCGTGAGGAGGTCGGCGTGGTGACTTCGGCCGCAGACGGTATTGCCCAGGTTTCTGGGCTGCCGGGCTGCATGACGAACGAGCTGCTCGAGTTCCCCAACGGCGTCATCGGCGTCGCCCAGAACCTTGAGACCGATTCCATCGGTGTCGTGGTGCTGGGTAACTTCGAGACCCTTTCCGAGGGCGACGAAGTCAAGCGGACCGGCGAGGTCCTCTCCATCCCGGTCGGCGAGAACTTCCTCGGCCGCGTGATTAACCCCCTGGGTCAGCCGATTGACGGCCTTGGCCCAATCGAATCCGACGAAGAGCGTGCACTGGAACTCCAGGCCGCAGGCGTTCTCGACCGCCAGCCGGTCGAAGAGCCACTGCAGACGGGTATGAAGGCGATTGACGCCATGACCCCGATCGGCCGTGGCCAGCGCCAGCTCGTCATTGGTGACCGCAAGACCGGTAAGACCGCGGTTTGCATTGACACCATTTTGAACCAGAAGGAGTTCTGGGAGACCGGCGACCCGTCGAAGCAGGTGCGCTGCATCTACGTCGCCGTCGGCCAGAAGGGCTCCACCATCGCTGGCGTTCGCCAGACGCTGGAGGAGGCCGGTGCGCTGGAGTACACCACGATCGTGGCTGCTCCGGCATCCGACTCCGCAGGCTTTAAGTGGCTCGCACCGTTCTCCGGTGCAGCACTGGGCCAGCACTGGATGTACCAGGGCAAGCACGTCCTGGTGATCTACGATGACCTGACCAAGCAGGCAGAGGCATACCGTGCCATTTCGCTGCTGCTTCGCCGCCCGCCGGGCCGCGAGGCATACCCGGGCGATGTGTTCTACCTGCACTCCCGCCTGCTGGAGCGTGCCGCAAAGCTTAACGACGAGCTCGGCGCAGGCTCCCTGACCGCACTGCCGATCATCGAGACCAAGGCGAACGACGTCGGTGCCTTCATTCCGACCAACGTCATCTCGATTACCGACGGCCAGGTCTTCCTCCAGTCCGATCTCTTCAACCAGGGCGTGCGCCCGGCTATTGACGTGGGTATCTCCGTGTCCCGTGTCGGTGGCGCCGCACAGACCAAGGGTATGAAGAAGGTCGCCGGTAACCTGCGTCTGGACCTCGCGGCATACCGTGACCTCGAGGCCTTCGCTGCGTTCGCTTCCGACCTCGACGCCGCTTCCAAGAAGCAGCTCGAGCGCGGCCAGCGCCTGGTCGAGCTGCTCAAGCAGTCCGAGCACGCGCCGCAGCCGGTGGAGTTCCAGATCATCTCGATCTGGGCTGCCAACGAAGGCGTCTTCGACGTCGTTCCCGTTGAGGACGTCCGCCGCTACGAGACCGAGCTGCACGAGGCCATCAAGGCCAATGCACCGCAGGTCTATGACCAGATCGCTGGTGGCAAGCAGCTTGACGACGACTCGCAGGCCGCAATCCGCCGCGTCAACGAGGACCTGGCACGTAACTTCCAGGCATCCTCCGGCGAGCGCATTGTCCGCGAGGCCGAGCACGAGCCGCTTGACTCCGGCCAGGTTGCGAAGAACCAGCTCAACGTCAGCCGCTCCTAGTGCCAGTCGGTTCTAGGACTACTACATAAAGGAAGGGAGGAAACACCATGGCAACGCTTCGCGAATTGCGTGACCGCATCAGGTCCGTCAACTCCACGAAGAAAATTACAAAGGCCCAGGAACTGATCGCCACCGCGCAGATCACCAAGGCCCAGCAGCGCGTCGAGGCGGCTAAGCCGTACGCCGACGAGCTCAAAGACGTCATGGAACGCCTCGCGTCCGCGAGCTCCCTGGCCCACCCCATGCTCCACGAGCGTGAGAACGGCCGGGTCGCGGCAATCCTCGTGGTCACCTCTGACCGCGGTATGGCCGGCGGCTACAACCACAACGTGCTGAAGAAGGCTGCGCAGCTTGAGCGCATGCTGACCGACGCAGGTTACGAGGTGGTTCGTTACGTCACCGGTAACAAGGGCGTGACGCACTTCAAGTTCCGTGACATGGATGTCGCGGGATCATGGACCGGATTCTCGCAGCAGCCGTCTTGGGAGGACACGCACGACGTGCGCCACCAGATGATCGACGGCTACATGGCTGGCTCCGAGGCCACCGTCCCGCTTCGCCAGAATGGCGAAACGGGCGAGGCTGTTCGCGGTTTCGATGTTGTCCACGTTGTCTACACCGAGTTCGTATCCATGCTTTCCCAGGAGGCACGCGTCGATCAGCTTCTGCCGATCGAGCCGGTCCTGGAAGAGTTCAAGTACGAACAGGAAGACATGCTGACCAACTCTGGTGAAGTCAGCCCGGACATGAACTTTGAACCGGACCCGGACACGCTCATGGATGAGCTGCTGCCGGTCTACGTTTCCAGGTTGCTCTACTCGATCTTCCTGGAAGCAGCGGCCGCCGAGTCGGCATCGCGCCGCACGGCAATGAAGAATGCGACCGATAACGCCACCGAACTGGCCAACGATTTGTCTCGCGAGGCAAACCAGGTCCGTCAGGCGAAGATCACCCAGGAAATCACCGAGATTATCGGCGGCGCTGGTGCGCTGTCCGGTAGTGGAGAAAGTGACTAAATCATGACTACTGCTCACTCTTTTGATGAGCGCAACGACGATCTGGCGGGTGCGGCGCTTCCTGAGGCCGACACCCAGACCGCAGATCGGGTCGAGAACACTCAGAACCCGCGCGGTTCTGAGAACGGCCGTGTCGTGCGCGTCATTGGTGCAGTCGTCGACGTGGAGTTCCCGCGTGGCGAGCTGCCCGCTCTGTACAACGCTCTCGAGGTCGACATTGACCTCGGCGAGATGTCCCGCACCATCGTGCTCGAGGTCGCCCAGTTCCTGGGTGACAACCTCGTGCGCACGATCGCCATGGCTCCGACGGACGGCCTCGTCCGTGGCGCCAAGGTGTCGGACTCCGGCAACCCGATTTCTGTCCCGGTCGGCGACCAGGTCAAGGGCCACGTGTTCAACGCACTCGGCCAGTGCCTGGACGACCCGTCGGTCGGTCAGACCGGTGAGCGCTGGGGCATCCACCGCGAGCCGCCGGCCTTCAAGGACCTCGAAGGTAAGACCGAGATCCTCGAAACCGGTATTAAGGTCATCGACCTGCTCACCCCGTACGTTAAGGGTGGCAAGATCGGCCTGTTCGGTGGTGCAGGTGTTGGTAAGACCGTTCTGATCCAGGAGATGATTACGCGTATTGCACGCGAGTTCTCCGGTACTTCGGTCTTCGCCGGCGTCGGCGAGCGCACCCGTGAGGGCACCGACCTGTTCCTCGAGATGGAGGACATGGGCGTGCTTCCGGATACCGCGCTTGTCTTCGGCCAGATGGATGAGCCGCCAGGGGTTCGTATGCGCGTGGCCCTGTCCGGCCTGACCATGGCGGAGTACTTCCGCGATGTGCAGAACCAGGACGTGCTGCTGTTCATCGACAACATCTTCCGCTTCACCCAGGCAGGTTCCGAGGTATCGACCCTTCTGGGCCGTATGCCTTCCGCCGTGGGTTACCAGCCGACTCTTGCCGACGAGATGGGTGTGCTCCAGGAGCGCATTACCTCGACCAAGGGCCGTTCGATTACGTCGCTGCAGGCTGTTTACGTGCCGGCTGACGACTACACCGACCCGGCTCCGGCAACCACCTTCGCCCACCTCGATGCGACCACCGAGCTTTCCCGTTCGATCGCGTCGAAGGGCATCTACCCGGCAGTGGATCCGCTGACCTCCACGTCGCGCATCCTTGAGCCGGGCATCGTTGGCGAGCGTCACTACAACGTCGCTCAGAAGGTGATCGGCATTCTGCAGAAGAACAAGGAACTGCAGGACATCATCGCCATCCTCGGTATGGACGAGCTCTCTGAGGAAGACAAGATCACCGTGCAGCGCGCACGTAAGATCCAGCGCTTCCTGGGCCAGAACTTCTTCGTCGCAAAGAAGTTCACTGGCGACGAGGGTTCCTACGTCCCGCTGGAAGAGACGATCGACGCATTCGACAAGCTCTGCGAGGGCGAGTTCGACCACTACCCAGAGCAGGCATTCAACGGCCTGGGTGGCTTGGACGACGTCGAGGCTGCATACAAGAAGCTGCAGGCGTAGGAGGAACCATGGCTGAACTTACCGCTCAACTGGTCTCGGTTGACCGCCTGCTCTGGAAAGGTCCGGCAAGCATCGTCACCGCTCAGACTACGGAGGGTGAGATCGGTATCCTTCCTGGGCACGAGCCGCTCTTGGGGCAGCTCAAGGACAACGGTGTGGTAACCATCCGCCCGATCGGTGGCGAGCGTATCGTCGCGGCCGTACAGGGTGGGTTCCTCTCCGTTGTCGGCGACAAGGTGACAGTCCTCGCGGACTACGCCATCTTCGCCGACGAGGTTGACTCCGCCGTCGCAGAGTCCAACCTCGACAACGAGGACAGGGTCGTACAGGCTCGCTCGGAGGCGGAGCTGGCGGCCGTTCGTCGCAACGCGCACTAGTCGCTGCGCCGAGGAAGGCGTAACGCCGGCCTGACCAGCGCCCCCATCCGGATACACATTCGGATGGGGGCGTTTTTCTATGCCCCCACTCGCGCAGCGTGCGCATAAAAGACACAAAGGGCGTTAAGATATTGCGCATTACCCGCTGTCTGGAGGTTGAAACAATGGTGTTCGTCGTTGCCGTGGCTGTGCTTGTGGTGGCCACGTTTGCGGCGTCTGCCATTTGGCGGTTCAGCATGGTCCGCGGTAGCGGTTCCCGTGCCATGATCCGCCAGATGCCGGCTGAAGGCATCCATGGCTGGCGCCATGGTGTCTTGAGGTACGACGGGGAGCGCATGCTGTTTTACAAGCTGCGCTCTTTGTCGTTTACGCACGATATGGTCGCGGACCGACGCCTGCTGCAATTCACAGGCTTGCGGGACGTGACGGCAGATGAGCGCCAGTTTATGCCCGATATTGCGAAGATTCTGCAGGTCGATTCGCCCGATGGCGGTATCGAATTTGCTGCTGATCGTCGCACGCAGATGGGTTTTATCTCGTGGATTGAATCGGCCCCGGACGTACGCGCCGAGCGCACCGATATGCGCTCACTTGAGGAGCGCGCCCAGCGAGAGACCGAGCGTTAGCGGCGTTCGTCGCAACGGTACCCTTGGGCGCATGCGTCTAGTCATCGCCCGTTGTTCTGTTGATTATGTGGGTCGCCTCGATGCCCACCTGCCTGAAGCGCTGCGTCTCATCCTGGTGAAAGCGGACGGCTCTGTGTCCGTCCACGCCGATGACCGCGCGTATAAGCCGTTGAATTGGATGATGCCGCCGTGCACGCTGCGGGTGGAAAACGTTGTTGATATGGATGGCGATGACACTGGTGAGGAGCTGTGGATCGTCGAAAATTCCAAGGGTGAACAGTTACGCATCACCATCGCAGAGGTGCTTCTCGACGAATCACGTGACCTCGGCGTCGATCCCGGCCTGGTCAAGGATGGCGTCGAGGCACACCTGCAGGAGTTGTTGGCTGAGCACATTTCGACGCTCGGCGAGGGCTACGAACTTGTCCGCCGCGAGTACCCAACTGCGATCGGCCCGGTCGATATTTTGGCCCGTGACCCGCGTGGCGGAACGGTTGCGGTGGAGGTGAAACGTCGCGGTGGCATCGACGGCGTCGAGCAGCTCACCCGTTACGTCGAGTTGCTCAACCGCGACGAGTTGCTGCGGCCTGTGCGTGGCGTGTTCGCCGCCCAGGAGATCAAGCCGCAGGCGCGCACGCTTGCCAGCGACCGCGGATTCGATTGCGTGACCCTCGACTACGACGAACTGCGCGGCATCGAATCGAACGAACTGCGATTGTTCTAAATGCCACGCAAGAATCGCCGCCAGTACCAGTCGCCGCGCTACGTCCTGCCGCGTGACGGGTCGACCTTTATCGGCACCCAGGAGATGGAGGGGCCGAAGTGGACGAATGGCGAGATATTCAAGGTCCGCCAGATCGGCTCGGCAGCCGCAACGAAGTTCTACATTTGTCCAGGGTGCAACCAGAACATTCCTCCCGGTGTGTCGCATGTGGTGGCATGGCCGCGGGATTCCGGCAGGGGAGTCGATGATCGGAGGCATTGGCATAAGCATTGCTGGGGTCGTCGATAAGCGGGCGTTAGACTGGGCCGCATGATTGCAGCGTTTTCGGTCGCACCGACCTTGACGGAAAATTCCAACGCCGAAATGTCCGACATCGTGGCACGCGCCGTGAAGGTCGTCCGGGAGTCCGGGCTGCCGCACGAGACCACCGCCATGTTCACCACCATCGAGGGCGAGTGGGACGAGGTCATGGACGTGATTAAGCGTGCCACCCAGGCGGTGGAGGAGGTTTCTCCACGCGTGTCGCTCGTGGTCAAGGCTGATATTCGGCCCGGCTACACGGACATGTTGCACCAGAAGATCGAGTCGCTGAACAAGCACCTGGAGGATTAGCATGACCAACCCGCAGTTCACCGGCGGCGCTATTGACTTAGGCGCGCTGGCGCAGCAGCCTGAGCCTGGCGACTTTCAGCCGTTTGTCACCGTCAACGCCACCAACGTTGAGGCGGTTGCGTTTGAGCGGTCCAAGCAGATCCCTGTGATCCTCATGGTGGGCACGGACCGTTCTGAAGATTCTGTCGCGCTCAAGGCCACGTTCGAGCGGCTCGCGGCGGGGCAGCAGCAGTTTATGGTCGCCTACATCGACGCGGATGCCACCCCGCAGGTGGCACAGATGCTCGGCGTGCGCGTGTTGCCCACCGTGGTCGCGCTTGCCGCAGGACGCCCAGTGGCCAACTTTGAGGGCAATCAGCCGGCCGACCAGTTGGAGCAGTGGATCGGCCAGATCGTTGCCCAGCTTGGCGGCCAACTCCAGGGGCTTGGTGGCGAGGAGCCTGCGCAGGATCCGCGTCTCGACGACGCCACCGCCGCCCTCAACGCCGGCGACTTCGATCGCGCAACTGCGCTTTACGACGCCATCCTTGCCGACGACCCCACCAACACCGATGTCAAACAAGCCAAGAACACCGTCGCCGTACTCAAGCGGCTCAACGACCAGGACGGCGACGGCGACGCGGTGGATGAGGTGGAGCAGCAGCTGCTCGCCGCGGATGCGCAGTTTGTCGGTGGGGATCCGGAAGGTGCCTTTGATCTGTTGCTCGGCATGGTGAAGACGGAGCCGCGTGCGAAGGAGCGTCTGCTCGAACTGTTGACGTTGCTTGCTCCCGACGACCCACGCGTGATTTCGGCGCGCACTAGGCTCGCTAGCTCGCTGTTTTAGAGTTATCCACAGGGGCGAATTCGCAAATTTCACAGGCTCGCGGGGGTGGGTTGCGAGTTTGGTCTAGCGTCTTGGGCATGAATTCGTTCGAGGTGTTAGTGCAGGCGATGTCGGCCGCAGCGTTAGAGACGCTGGCTGATTTCGACCTTGATGTTGCACTCGCCTCGGGCTTTGCACCGGATCGTGCGCGTGCCTGGTCGCGGCTGCGGGATGTGTACTTCGGGCGCACCAAGTTCACGCGCAAACAGGCGGTGGCAGCTACGCGTGCTCGGGCGTTCTCTCTGGACGAGCTCGCACTGATCGAGCGGCGTATCGC
>NZ_KV821320.1:0-9265 GCF_001815635.1 Corynebacterium sp. HMSC075D04 | reverse complement strand
ACAAACGGCTACACCACTACACGGGACTTGACCGGACAGACCTGTAACTTTGGCCTTTTTCGCGGTGAAGCATCCATTCCTCAGGGGTGCGGCTCCAGGGTGGGTGTTCGCAAGTCGTAACCTCGGCTAATCAAACCATGTCCGCGATCACGCAGTTTCCAGTGGAGGGTTACCGCAGCGCCGCTGTCTTAGCATGGGAGTAGCTTCCTACGAGTTTGTAGAATCGATTGAGCAACGGGCTAGATCCTGTGTAGTTCAAACGTCTGAAGGAGCGTCTAGTGTTCGCCGATGAGATCCGCGATCCGCAACATCTCGAGCAGTTACGGATTAATGCCATTGTCAATGATCCCGAGAAGTTCTACAACGAGATGAAGCATCTTCGTGGGCAGAGCCAGGAGAAGCAGCTCGCTGCGCTTATGCGCGAGCGAAGCGATTTGAAGAGGAGAATCTCATCCGCGATGGCGAGTCTCAAGGATGAGAAGACTCGTAGCGAACGGCTCGCGAAGCAGAACTCCAAGTTGAAAGATCAGATTGCAGCACTTCGTAGTTCCAAAACTATGCGCCTTGGGCGTGCTGTTGCAGCGCCGGCTAAAGCTACGCGCCATGCGTTGACTGACCCAGTTGGTTTTACGCAAAAGGCAGCGAAGAAATCTTCGAAATTCGCCAACAAGGTAGTCGATGCGCTACCCCGCACTGGTTCGTTTGGCAGTGGTAACAGTGACGGTGAACGAGATTTCGAATCCCTAGAAAAGCGTAACCACAGAACTCGCAATGAATCGTTTGAAACGACATTGAATCGGCTGTGGTATCAGGAAGGTCGAGTCAGTGATGCCGCTACATTCATTCAAACGAATCAAGCTGCGTTAGAGGAATCTTCAGATAAAGCAAAAATTCTCTCGCACAGAATTCTTGGTATTGAACGGGTTCGCAAGAACGGCATCGCTCTCCCCGCACGTTCGGATGCGTGCGCTTACGTTCCCGAGGTAAATCGTGTGATGTATTGCGTGCACCAGAGCCCTGTTTTTAACTCAAATGGCTATTCAACACGAACTCGGGGTGTGGTTGAAGGACTCTCGGCAAATGGTGTTGATCCGGTTGTTGTCGCCCGGCCAGGTTATCCGTGGGACTCAAAGGCTGATCGAAAAAAGCCCGGTCAGCGTCGCAGTTCCACAAATCTAGACGGAGTGCCATATGTTCACATTCCCGGCGGAAACCTGAGCCGAGACGCCTTAGATCACTATTTTCAGATCGCCGCAGATGGTTTCGTGCGTGAAGCGAAACTGAATCGTCCCAGTATGATTCAGTCAGCATCGAACTTCCGGACAGCGCTACCAGCTCTGATCGCTGCCAGGAGAGTTGGTGTTCCCTTCGTCTACGAAGTGAGGGGACTTTGGGAGCTAACCGAAGCATCATCAAAACCGGGGTTTGAAAATACGGAACGTTTCGAGCTCATGCGCGACCTCGAGACCTTGGTTGCGCTGGAAGCAGATGTAGTACTTGCTATTACAGACCAGGTAGCTGATGAGTTGGTCGAACGGGGCGTTGAACGAGACAAGATCCTGCTTGCGCCTAATGCGGTGAATACTCGCAGGTTCGTGCCGATTCCCGCAGACCAAAGCTACAAGCAAGCGAAAAAGATCCCAAGTGAGGGTCCGGTCATTGGCTTTGCCGGCAGCTTGGTGGAATATGAGGGGCTCGATCTGCTCATTGAAGCGTCCGAGCTGCTTGGGCGAGAAGGTATCCAACACCAGGTTGTGATTGCTGGATCAGGCGTAGCAGAAGATAACCTGAGAACGCTAGCAGCGGATCGCCCTCATGCGCAGGTCCGATTCTTGGGACGCTTACCGCAGTCTGAAATCCCTCGGTTGATGAGTATCTTCGATATCGTCGCATGCCCGCGTCATTCTCAACGCATCACCGAGTTGGTCTCGCCCTTAAAACCCTTGGAAGCATTTTCAGCCGGTAAAGCAACGATTTTGTCCGATGTCGCACCTAACGTAGATCTTTCAGGTACAGCAGATCTACCGCGTGCAGCAACGTTCAGAGCGGGAGACTTAAAGAGCCTCACCGTGGAGCTACGAACACTGATTGAAGACTCTGAAGCACGTGGTGAGCTTGGCCGTAGAGCGCGTCTCTGGACGGTTGAGCAGCGTACCTGGGAAGCTATCGGCCAAACTATGCGGTTGGCTCAGGTGGAGGCGCGTCGTCGTTACGAAACATGCGTTACTTCAAGTAGGGAACTTGCTGATTTGACGGTGGGGGTGATTGGAGATGAATTCACACGTACCACTCTTGAAGGGGCGTTCCACACAGTTTTGATGAGTCGTGAAAGCTGGCGTCAACAGTTTTCGTCGCACTCGATTGATCTGCTGTTTGTGGAATCAGCATGGGAAGGAAACGGTGGCGAATGGAAGCGGGGAGTCGGGCACTACTCGGATGACGAAAGCGCTGATCTGCGAGCACTTGTAGCGTATGCGAAAGAAAACGGAGTCCCCACTGTCTTTTGGAATAAAGAAGATCCGGTGCACTTTGCGCGATTCGCCCCTAACACAGCCCTGTTTGATCATGTGTTTACCACCGATGCGAACATGATTCCTGAGTATTTGAGGGTTCCTGACTGCAAGAATGTAAGTGTTTCTTCTCTACCTTTCTACGCGCAGCCCAAGATTCACAATCCTCTACCGGTGTCGAGAGAGTTCGATAATACGATCGCGTATGCCGGGACGTATTACGGGCAGCGATACGCGGATCGTTCAAAGGGGCTTGACCAGCTGCTCGAGGCCGCGAGAAAGTATGGACTAGCAATCTACGACCGTCAGGCGGATATACCAGATTCTCCCTACACCTTTCCGTCAAAGTATGCGCCTGCGGTTCGAGGATCACTGCCATACACCGAGGTGTTGAAATCGTACGCATCCCACATTGCTCAACTAAACGTGAGCTCAGTGACAGATTCTCCGACTATGTTCTCTCGCCGTGTTGTTGAGATCCCTGCTTGTGGCGGTGTTGTCCTTTCCTCTCCAAGTCGTGGAATCTCGGAAACCTTGGGGCCGAATATTGCGTCGTCCAATGCCGAAGAGGACATTGACGCATGGATGCTCAATTGGACGCAAAGCGCAGAAGGCCGGCTGGAAGAAATCTGGCGGCAAATGCGCACGATCTATCGATCACACACGACGGATACAGCAATGGCAATTATGTGTCGCACTGCTGGTATTCCGGTCCGTGGAGTCAAGCTTCCGACTTACTTTGTCACAGTTTCAAACCCGAGCAACGAGCTAATTGCATCGCTACTGGAACAGTCTGTTCGACCATTCGCTATTGTTGGTGACTTATCGGAACAACAGCGCGCACTAGTCAGAGAACAAGGCATTCGCGTGGACGTTGAGTCAGTAAAAGCGGACTACACCACGCACGTAGATAAGCCAGTTTCACGCACGCATTTTGAGGATTTGCTCCTTGCTACGCGGTTTGGTGAATGGGATGTCATTCAGCCACTGTATGGGGAGAGCTTTGTTAACGGCGACTCAGTATGTGTTCCGATTACCCCGGACGAAATAACTGTTGCGGCGCTGATCAGAAGCGAGAATGCTGACAATGCAAATGCTGTTGGAATGTTTATGGCGCCGGACACAGCTTGGACGCAACCGGAACAAGTCGAAAATGAGTTAGCGTCTCTCCCCGTTGGAGCAACAGTTCTTGTGGCAGGGCACGATCTGAAATTTGCTCAGAGCACTATTGCCGCCTTGACGGCCAATGGTTATAAGGTCCTATTGGATCAATGGGAGTCGCATACTCAGCACGACGAAGATCAGTCGATGGAACTGCTTTCTGAGGCGGATATAGTTTTTTGCGAGTGGGGTCTGGGAAATGCGGTGTGGTTTTCGCATCACGTTCGCCCTGATCAACGACTTGTTGTGCGGGTACATTCCCAGGAGCTGTTTCGCCCGTACCTCAAGCAGATTGATACGTCTAGCGTAGAAAAATTCGTGTTCGTGGGTGAACTTATTCGAGATACCGCCGTCATTTCCCACGGCATTCCAAAAGAAAAGACAGTTATCATCCCTAACCCTGTCGACGTGGGGGCACTTAAGCTCCCGAAGAAGCCGACGGCTGAGTTCGGTATAGGCTTTGTCGGAATTGTGCCACGGTCAAAGCGTTTGGACCGTGCCCTTGATGTGCTTGAGGCGCTACAGAAAAAAGATCAGCGGTTCCACTTGCGGATAAAAGGTAAAACCCCTGAAGACTATCCGTGGATGGCAAACCGTCCGGAGGAAATGGCATTCTACAAGGAGCAATACGACCGGATTGCAACGCTAAATAACCGGAAGCCTGGTTCTGTTATTTTCGATGGCTTTGGTCCTGATATGGCCGATTGGTACCGGAACGTAGGTTTCGTCCTCTCGGTGAGTGACTTTGAATCGTTCCATCTCACTTTGGCTGACGGTGCTGCTTCTGGTGCGATTCCCTACTCCATCGCGTGGCCGGGTGCGGATCTCATCTACCCACTGGAATGGCTGTCTGCTTCAACCGATGAGCTGGCTCAAGCCCTGATATGTGGCGAGGTGAATTCTGAGGATGCAAGTCAGTTCGTGAAAGAGCACTTTGCTCAGGAAGACGTCCTTGAACGCCTGGTAGCTTTGATTACTCGTCAGGAAGGGTAAAGTTGAAGGGCCTGCCCCTCGGGGAGGGGCAGGCCCTAAGCGGCTCTAGTTAAACCCAAAGACCTTTGGTGTCCACGATGTGTTTGCCCTGAATTTCAGATGCACGAACTTCTTTAAACTCGTTGTGGTCAACCAGCAGTACCAATACGTCTGCTTGATTGATTGCGGAATCAAGCGTGGCGTATTCGACGTTTTCTAATCCCTCGAGGGCCGGCGGCAGAGCCTTTACGTTCGGCTCAACAGCGAGAATCTGCCTATTGCTGAATTGCGTAGCGACGCGCTTCGCAATCTCCAATGCTGGAGATTCGCGCAGGTCGTCGATGTTGGGCTTGAACGCCAGACCGAGAATCGCGATTGTTCCGGCGTCCTCCTGGTTAACAGCGTCAGCAATCTTGTCCAGCACCCATGCGGGCTTTGCGTCGTTTACCTCACGAGCGGTGCGAATCAACCGCGCTTGTTCAGGAGCGCTAGAGACGATGAACCATGGGTCCACTGCGATGCAGTGGCCGCCAACACCTGGACCGGGTTGAAGAATGTTCACGCGAGGGTGGTGGTTAGCTAGCTCGATTAGTTCCCAGACATCGATGTCAAGGCTGTCACAGATGACAGATAGTTCGTTGGCAAAAGCAATATTTACATCGCGGAACGAGTTTTCAGTTAGCTTCGCTAACTCAGCAGTGCGTGCATTTGTCTCGAGCAGTTCGCCACGGCAGAAGCTCGCATATACTTCGCGGGCCTGCTTCGTAGCCTGAGGTGACATACCACCGATGATGCGGTCGTTGGTACGGAGCTCTTCCATGGCTTTGCCAGGGAGAATGCGCTCGGGGCAGTGTGCAAAAAGAATTGTCGGTTTCTCGTCCGGATTGTCGCTGCCATCGATAACGAATTCAGGGCGCAGTTCAATAATGCGTTCGGCCATGCGCTGGGTCGTGAGCGGCGGAGAAGTGGATTCGAGCACAACTAGTTCACCACCCGTAAGCTTCGGTGCGATGGCCTCGGCGGCCGAATAGATGAAAGCCATGTCTACGGAATGGTCCTGTTGGAAAGGCGTGGGAACCGCGACAATGTAGGCGTCGGCAGTCGGCATTGCCGTGGAAGCACGGAAGTTGCCACTTTCGAGTGCGTTTCGCAGTTCCTCCTCGAGGCCTGGCTCCACGATTGTTACTTCGCCGTTGTTTACGGATTCAACTTTTTCTGGTACAACATCTACGCCGGTCACCTGCAAGCCACTATTGGCCATGACGACGGCTGTTGGCAGGCCAATATAACCTAGTCCAATAAAAGCAACTGAATTCAAATCAAGGCTCCTTTAGGTGTTAAGAACACCTGCATTGTAGCTCTCTGCTTCCATGTCTGAGCGGGGCACCCAGAGTTGACGTTCAGTGCGAGGCATTCAATCTTGTTAATAGAGGCTTTATCATGAAGTGTCTACTCTTGGAAGTGTCCTCAGGCTAGTTCCTGACCTATCTAAGGAAAGATAGGTCACTCGGCCCAGAATAATTTCGTCGAGTTCAAGGGAAGGGCAGTCGGCCAAATCGTTGAAACGGTCCACCTTAAGCCTTGCTCACTGCAATGCGCTTACGGAGAAGTCGGGATACTGCTTGGCGTTTGCCACCAGACGTTGCGCTTGTGGTATCTCGACTTGGTTGTACTTCGCGGACGGGCAGCAGCCTCGGCTGAGGAACCTGTCGAAGGCAGAAGCTCAAGAGAATATTCCGGGAAGGTCGTGTTAGTTGAAACGAACCAACGAGATTTTGAAAACCAGATTTGGTTTTTTCCCGGTGGAATTTTGCCGATGCCACGATGAGATGATTTCCAAAATCGACGTGCAAAAGGAACAAATTGGGGTCGAAGTCATCTGCCGTGTTTTGAAGCAGGCAGATCGTGGTTTCATTGCCCCGCGCGGCTAGCGGATCGCCACCGCACGGACTCCAAACGCAAATGCGTTGAGCGAAAGCCTGCTTATCCCAGAGACTCAACGTATCCAGGGGAAAACTTCCCTGTTTACGGCACCCGCAAAATGCGGGACGCAATGAATCGGGAGGGCTTACATATTGGCCGCGACTATACGGCGCGTTTGATGAAACCAGCAGGTGTTTATGGCTGGCGGCGTGGACGAAATCTGATAGCGATGGATAGTCACTCAATTGCAAGTCGGTCGTCCGGATCTTGTCTAGCGGAACTATCGTGCTGACGCACCTGGCCTGCTTTTGGCGTGCTGGCATTACCTTTGCGAGCACCTCGTCAGCGTTTCTTTGCACCGCGTTTGTTGTTGAAGTGTTCATGCGCTGCCAAGGGAAGGATTGGAGCACGTGTTGACAAAACCGGTCGAATTCATGACGGAAATCTAATCCATCGCAGTGATCGGAACAGTCGGTACATGTCGCTAAAATAGTCTACAGCGTTGGCCGATGCTGAGATTATGCCGGGCGTGGGAAGCGTCGGAGATTCATGCGACAATGCATAGGCTAAGAATAATCATCGTTCGCTGAACGTGGCGGAGTTCTGTACGCACGGAGTGCTACAGAAAGACCCAGTGGGTGGAAACGGACAGTGGGCATGAGCAGGCGGTAGTTTACTATGAGGCGAACTACTGTTTAGAGGCGAGCAAATAGTTGGACGGATTAAATGATTTTGAACGAAAAGCTATCCCTGCCAGTATTTCCGGATGAAAATAGTTTCTACGAGGTTAAAGGGCTACTAAAGTCAGCTTCTGAAAATAAAGTTCTGGTTCGATTTTCGCCAGAGAAAGGGCATCCAGGGAAAATCGACGGGCTCTGGCCTACCCCTGACGGTTCGCATTATCGCTATCTCGAAAATAGTAGTCATCTTGAACCCTTTAGTGTCGTAGCTCATATGCCCCCGGAACAATTTGGAAAAGTGACTGTTACCATCGAAAGATGGAAAGGGCGGGGTGAAATTGAGCTTCTCTTTGAAAGCTTTGTGGGGTCTCCCAAAATTCTTTATGTGGGAAACCGGGGCGTGGAAGACGAAATTTTCAAGCGGTTCCCTGTTGAAACAATCACAGGAAGTTCCATCGCCTTCTCGAAACTGGAAGCCGAGCTAAAACATCTCGCGTACGACGTACTTCTAGTTGATTTAGATAGCTTCCTTCGCGCTGAAATGAGAGTCTCCTCGTTCACTCCAGAGCTCGGTGAAAAGTTACGGCGACTTGCGTCGGTGGCATCCCCAAGGAGAGTCGTGTTTGTGGCAGGTGACAGGCATCTAAAGGCGGAAGTCGAAACTAACGCATTTCGTAGGTTAGGTGAAAAGCCAGCATACGGGGTGTTTGATTGCGGATCGGATGATCATTTTTCCGAAGTGCTGCACGAGTTGATGGTGGAAGAAGAGCTATTGCAACCCGTGCACGACGGTGGGTGCCTGAGTGCCGTTGATAAGCCTTTCAGAGATATAGAGGCTCTAGACGTAATTTCATTGTGTGATTGCGCTTCTGCATTTGAATTGGCTTTCGATTGTGTGGCAGATCATTCCATTAAGCCGAAAGATTGTTTGGTCAGCTTTGAGATTGCAAAAATAGAAGCAGGTGAAATAGTTGCAGACCAAACAATTGATTTTCGGGTCGACGGCTTATATCTGTCAGGCGATCCATCCATTGGTCACTTTAAGTATTTAGATCTCCGGCCAGGGGTTGGTCGTTATCATGTAGATGTTGACTTACCTGCAGGCTTGGTGTGCACCGGCATGCGGTTCATGAGGTTTAGCCGAGAGCGGCCGAGTATCGAGATTGCAAACGTAAAGGTCCAACTGAAGAACAGTCCTAGGCAGAGAGATAAAGAATGGAAAGTTTGAGGAAATCGGTCAAAGTTGCGGTTGTTCAACCAGCTGATCAACCACCACCGCTATGGGTACTTCCTAACGGGACGATGATTTGGCACTCAGATGCGGACATACTTCCCTCATCGGTACTGCAGTCTGCTGATTGTATTTATATATTTAGCCCAAATTACCAGGATATTACGCTCATGGAAGGGTGGCTAAGGCATGATAAATCTGTAGTTGCGGTGTGGCGTCCAGAAACTGAACGGCATGTAACTCGGGTCCTTATACAGTTCGGCACTTCTGATTGTTGCTTACAGTCAGTCGACTTTAGGGATTCCGTTGCCCTTGCCACCTACAGCACTAACGGGGGTAGAGGCGATTGTGAGCTAGCGAAGGTTCAACTTGGACGACTCGTGACAGTTCCGGTTATCCTATCGGCACAACAGGCGGAGGAGTATCGGGCTAAACTCAACCATCTTGAGAATGAAGTGGAAGTGCTTCAACAGGTTGCCAACTCAAAAGAAATAGTCGAGACCGAACTCAACTTTGCCAACAGGTTGGTTGTCCAACTGGGCGACCAGCTCGTTGCTCAGTGCGTCAGGAACGAAGAGCTGAAGATGCAAAATGCTGCCTTGGCCGAACGTATCCTCGAGCTCAAATCGGAAAGCTAGACAGCAGGAATACTTCATTGGGTAGCTGGCTGGAATGGTTTGTCACAGGAGATGATTGGGAAAATGTTATTTAATGAAGGTTCTTCTCAGAGGTCGCAGCCTGGTGTCAGCGTTATCTGGCCTGTGTCAAATTTTGTGGACGGGTAAACC